>JAABRW010000162.1 GCA_011390695.1 Desulfotignum sp. | reverse complement strand
TGAAACCGGGCGTGTGCAGAGCCATCGCGTTTGCATCGCAGTTTATTGATGATAACGCGGCAAAACTTCATATCGCATTTCAGGATGGTGCGAGAATAAATGCACAGGCCACTGCCCACCATGTATTCGATGTCATTGCAAACCGGGATGAGTCAGATCAGCGCCAGGTCTGGGTACCGTTTCATTTCCTGCCGGGAAATGAAGGGGATGAGTTTTCAGAACGGCTGATGTGCCAGGAAGACAGCAGGATCGCCAGGGATATGGTGGCGCATCATCTCGGGTACGCAGGCCAGAACGTCGGTATCTATCTGATGGGCGTTGCAGCACATGTCTATGCAGATACTTTTTCTCATTTCGGCTTTTCCGGGGTGGGCTCCCGCCGCAACAAGGTCGTAAATGACAGTTTTGAGTTTGAGGGTAACCTGGATCCGGATATCTCAGATTACATCAGAGAAAAGGCAAAAAATTTTTTCCTGCGGTACGGCAAAGGTGGCGGCTTTATTGCGAACATTAAATCCTGGCTGGCGGAAACCGTGTCAGGCGCACTGGGGCATGGAGCCGTCGCAACTTACCCAGACCGCCCGTATCTGAAGTGGAGTTTTACGTATGAGTACCCCGGAGAAAGACGCGTCCAAAGGGATAATGTGGACACTTTCCTGAAGGGGTGCCGGGCGCTGCATGGCATGTTCCGCAGTTTTGGTGAGCTGAACACGAAACATTCCGATGGCAGCGGCGTTGATTTTGAAATAATCAAAGATCAGATCACGGACATCCTCCGATACCAGGCAAGAATGGAAGACCGGATTAAAAAATGGCGGACTGAAGCCAAAAAGGGCAGCCTCGGAAAAAAATTTGATATCCCGCTGTACAAACCTGAAATCTGGATGAAAGAATCCGTTGATATGAACAGCAGCGACAATTCAAACGCCGCGCTTAAATCTAATCTTTACAGATTCTATCAGGCCGCTTCCATACACAGGCAGTTTCTACTCAGAGAGCTGCTGCCGGAAAACAATTTGATTGTTGCATAAAACCGTATCAGGTCCAAAGGAGGTCTCATGGAATTACCTGAGATAGGAGACATTGTCACGACAGAGCAGGCGCTCTTACTGTGCAGACATTTTAATCTGGATTACCTGGTCACACGGATTTCGTCCAACCCGGACAAATATAAAGAATGGGTATTTGACGGATGCTCGGGCCTGCCTGATGAACTCATGGGGCTGTTCACCGGGTGTGACTGGCAGGACATCACCTACAAATGCTGTCTGCCCCATGATCTGGCCTATGGTTATGGGGAACCGGGAAACGAAATCGAGAGAGAACGCGTGGATTTGAAATTTTACAATGACCTGGTTTCCAAAGCCGGCATGAAAAAATGGCTGGCTTCTGCCTTTCTGGCCGCTGTCCGCACCGGGGGCAGTGAGGAACTCGGCCTGTCTTTTTCGTGGGGGTTTGCAAACAAGGAGTAGAAAAAGAATCCATATTCCGGGCTTTTTATGGCACATCACGCATAGATGCCACAAAAAAGAACACCTTTTGAAATTTGAATTGTATTGCCCCAGGACCGCGGCAGTTCAGTCTACGGTCAAACTTCAGCAACAGTCCAAATCAGTGCGCTACTCTACCCGCACCCTGACCCCAGAACGGGATGAAAGGAAAAAAATGTAACAAAAAAATTCGTTTTTTTGTTACATTTTTTATTTAACAGGCAGCGTTGTTTTGTATTTTTGTTATAAAAAAATACCCATTTTTCCCATCACGGAATAGGTGTTTTTACCTAGTCCGCATAAAGATTTTACCTATTACCTATGGTGAAATTGGTAATTTAATTGAGAACATGGAAAAATACTTTACAAAAAATGATTAATGGCATAGTTGTCGCAAACAGGATTATGAATTTGAATTTCGGGCATCCATGGCAAGTATGTAACCGAAGGAGCGGAGCTATGGCCTGCAAAAGAAACCTACGCGGTTACCTGAAACCATATTACCTGTTTAACAACAGATGCTTGACTGGGTCAGACCCCATTAAACAACCCGACAGGTTCTCCTCACAGTTCAGCCGGACCAGGATGCGGCAGGAGATTGGGGAGTATATTAAGATTGGGTGGTTTTATGGATATTCAGATTTAAACAATAACATATTCGGATGACCTTTTCATGACAAACAGAAACCGCAAGATTTTTGTGGCCGGCCATCGCGGCATGGTGGGCAGCGCCATTGTCAGACGTCTGAAGGCCCTGGGTCATACCGACATCGTCATCCGGACCCGCCAGGAGCTGGACCTGCTGGACCAGCATGCGGTCATGGATTTCATGCAGGAGCAAAAGGTGGCCCAGGTATACCTGGCAGCCGCCAAAGTGGGAGGGATCCATGCCAACAATACCTTTCCGGCAGAATTTATCTATGAAAACCTGGTGATACAGACCAACGTGATTCATGCGGCCCACAAAAGCGGTGTCCAGAAACTGCTTTTCTTAGGAAGCAGCTGCATCTACCCCAGGGAAGTGCCCCAGCCCATGACAGAAGAGATGCTGATGACGGGGTACCTGGAGCCCACCAACGAACCCTACGCCATTGCCAAGATTGCCGGCATCAAGCTGTGTGAAAGCTACAACCGCCAGTATGGACGGGATTACCGCAGTGTGATGCCCACCAACCTGTACGGCCCCGGGGACAACTATCATCCGGAGAACAGCCATGTGATCCCGGCCTTGCTGCGGCGGTTTCATGAAGCTGTCCGGCAGCAGGCCCCGGAAGTGGTGATCTGGGGTTCCGGCACCCCCATGCGGGAATTTCTGCATGTGGATGACATGGCCGCAGCCACGGTCCACGTCATGAACCTGGATGAAACCACCTGGCAGGCCCATACCAAACCCATGCTGTCCCATATCAATGTAGGCACAGGCGAAGACTGCACCATCCGGGAGCTGGCTGAAACCATTTCCAAAGTGACCGGCTTCACGGGCCGCCTGATCTTTGACACTACAAAACCGGACGGTACCCCCAGAAAACTGCTGGATGTCACCCGCTTGAAAGCTTTGGGGTGGAGTCCGGTTATTCCTTTGGAGCAAGGACTTGCAGAGGTATATAGGGGGAGTTTTAAGTGTTAAGTTTTAAGGGAGGGCAGGGGTGGCTTATACTTCTTTTGAGGATTTGGAGGTATGGAAACGGTCTTGTCGGGTGGCGGTGGAGATTTATGAGCTTTTGAAAGATTGTCGGGATTTCGGGATTAAAGACCAGCTCACAAGATCGGCTGTTTCAATTCCCAGCAATATTGCAGAGGGTGCAGAAAGAGACTCAAAACCCGAATTCATCCGCTTTCTCAACATAGCCAAAGGCTCAGCCGCAGAACTCAGAACCCAGCTCTACATAGCCCAGCGCATAGGCATTATTTCACCATCCGATACAAACCAACTCATCCCGGAGCTAAAGGAAATATCCTCAATGCTCCAAGGCCTAATTTACTCGATCAAAAACCAACTTAAAACTTAAAACTGAATACTTATGACCAAAAAAGCATTAATCACCGGCATCACTGGCCAGGACGGCGCATACCTGGCAGAATTTCTCCTTGAAAAAGGATATGAAGTCCACGGCATAAAGCGCCGGGCCTCCCTGTTCAACACCGACCGCATCGATCACCTGTACCAGGACCCCCATGAAAGCCACCGCCGCATGGTCCTGCATTACGGAGATCTTACCGATGCCACCAACCTGATCCGCATTCTGCAGCATGTCCAGCCGGACGAGGTTTACAACCTGGCAGCCCAGAGCCATGTCCAGGTGTCTTTTGAATCTCCGGAATACACGGCAGACACCGATGCCCTGGGCACCCTGCGCCTGCTGGAGGGCATCCGGCTGCTGGGCCTGGAAAAAAAGACCCGGTTTTACCAGGCATCCACCTCAGAACTCTTTGGCAAGGTCCAGGAAACCCCCCAGACAGAAACCACCCCTTTTTATCCCCGCTCCCCCTATGCCGCAGCCAAGCTCTATGCCTACTGGATCTGTGTCAACTATCGGGAAGCCTATGACATCTTTGCCTGCAACGGAATTCTGTTCAACCATGAATCCCCGCTGCGCGGCGAAACCTTTGTCACCCGCAAGATCACCCGGGCCCTTTGCCGGATCTATCTGGGCATGCAGGACTGCCTGTACCTGGGCAACCTGAATGCCCTGCGGGACTGGGGCCATGCAAAAGATTATGTGGAGATGCAGTGGCTCATGCTCCAGCAGGACACACCGAATGACTTTGTCATCGCTACCGGTGAACAGCATTCGGTGCGCGATTTTGTGGAAGCCAGTGCCAGAGAACTGGGACTGGCCATTCAGTGGCAGGGAAAGGGCATCGAG
>JAABRW010000161.1 GCA_011390695.1 Desulfotignum sp. | reverse complement strand
CAGAGTACGGCGGCAGCAGCCTCGCCTGGTACCTGTACTTCGGCAGCGGGTACGCCGTCGCGTACGGCTACGACGACCGCCTGCTCGGATTTTCCGTCCGCTGTGTCGCAGAATGATCCGACTATTTGCCCATTTGACTATTTGCAACGTTGCGCTTTGCCCGGAACGTATGTTTCGGGTAGAGTGCAAGCCGGGCAATGTCGCGGAGCGACCCGAATTTTTTTTAAAAAAAAGGAGGTCCAGTGACAACCGTTCAGGAAAAACTGGATCGGGAAACCGGGCAAAGGGTATATCTTTATAAGCAAGGAGTGTTCTGGACCGCTTATGAACAAAGCGCCCTGATCCTGAGCCGGCACAAGCCGCTGAAAATTTCCGTCAGGTTTGTCAAGACGGTCAACCAGAAGGTGATCAGCGTGGGGTTCCCCGATGCCACCCTGACGTTTTTCAGTGACATTTTTGGCCCGTTTGTGCAGATGGGAAAACATACCGGTTTTTTTGAGTTGAAAGGCACCGATACAGGCATCGACCCGGCGGCATTGAGGGAAGAGGTCCTCCACCAGCAGCAGCCGGATGATGTGCAGGATAAAGCAGGCCGGACCACAGATCTGGCAGAGCAGATCCTGTCGTTCCGCCTGGCGGAAAAGACCCCGCTGGAGGCCATGATGTTTGTCCGGAAATTGCAGGAAACCCTCCGGCAGGAGGCAGACCGATAACATCATGGCCACCTACGACAACCTGCCGGTATACAAGGCCTGTTACAGTCTGCTGCTGATGCTGTTCAACGGGGCAAGGCACATGCAGCGGGATTACCGGTATACCCTGGGCGAGACCATGAAAAACGAACTGATCGCCCTGATCACAAATATCTACCGAGCCAATTGCCGGACCCGGAAAAAGGATTTGTTGATCACTGCCCGGGAAAACATCGAGGTGGTCAGGCTGATGCTACGGCTGGCAGTGGATTTGAAGCAGTTTCCCCTGAAGCTGTCTGCATCGGCCAATGAGAAAATCGAAAGTATCAGCAAACAGTTGACCGCCTGGGAAAGAAGCTGCAAAGGATGAGTTTTCGGTTTATCGGGAGTGGGAGTTCCATAAGGCAATCCGGCTTTATGGGAGAGGCTCGTTGAATTCAGCAGGCTGCCTGCAATGTAAAGACGCGAACATGGAAAGACTGACGTATTTGCGGGTTACGACAACAAAATGCCTGCTTGTGACTGCCGGCCGCCGGCAACCGCAACAACAACAGCGGCACGTTGAACAACCGTGGCAACAACGGCAACTACTGGAGCAGTTCAGAGAACAACAGCAGCAACAACGCCTGGAACCTGAACTTCAACAGCGGGAACGCCGACACGAACAACAACAACCGCCTGAACGGATTTTCCGTCCGCTGTGTCGCAGCATTCATCATAAACCGGAGCAGGGGGGCGTATCTGGCATGCACCCCCCTGATTTTTTTCCAACTGGTGTTTCAAATAACCCCCATCCCCTGACGGGCAAAACATAGCATGGAAGCGCTCAGTCGCCACTTAACCACTGTCAGAATAATTCCCCTCACCAACCCGAACGGTAACATAATACGCGGCTTAAAAGGAAACTGTGCCATGCCGGAAACCGACAAAGACCTGTTGCACCGGATGTTCCAGGCATATTATGATGCCCGGCAAAACAAACGCAACACCCACAGCCAGCTGCGGTTCGAGATCGAACATGAAGCCAGATTGGTAGCCCTGTACCATGCTGTCCGGGAGCGCCGCTACCAGATCCGGCCCAGTATCGCCTTTATTGTCAAAGAGCCTCTGAAACGGGAAGTGTTTGCCGCTGATTTCACGGACCGGGTGATCCACCACCTGCTGTTCAACCTCATCAACCCGGTGTTCGATGCGCTGTTCATCCCGCAAAGCTTCAGCTGCCGCACCGGCAAGGGCACCCACTGCGGCATCCACACCCTGAACAACGCCATTATCGCATGCAGCAACCACTACCGCCGGGACTGTTATATCCTTAAACTGGATATCCAGGGCTATTTCATGAACATCGACAAAACCATCCTGAAGCAGATCCTTTACCGAGGCATTTCTCGTAGCCCGCTGCTAAATGACAGTGACAAAAACCTGGCCCGGTATCTGGTGAAAACCATCCTGGAGGACGATCCCACCCGGCACTGCCGGATCAAAGGGAACCATGTCGACTGGAAAGGCCTGCCCCGGTCCAAATCCCTTTTTCACTCTCCGGAAAACTGCGGCCTGCCCATCGGCAATCTCACATCCCAACTGTTCAGCAATGTCTACCTTAACGGGTTTGACCATTTTGTCAAATCCATCCCCGGGGTCATCCACTACGGCAGGTATGTGGATGATTTTTATGTGGTGCATGAGGACCGGTTCTTTTTGCGGGATCTGATCCCGGTGTTCAAAACCTGGTTGAAAAAATACCTGCGCCTGAATCTTCATCCCGGAAAGGTCTATTTGCAGCACTACACCAAAGGGGTCAATTTTCTCGGGGCCACTATCAAGCCCTACCGGATGTATGTGGCCAACCGCACCAAACGCAAGTTCAACCACTGCATCAGAAACTGGGAAACGTTTTTACACACGACCACACAGGCAAAAACAGACCTGCACCGGATGCGGGCATCGATCAATTCGTATCTGGGTATTTTACAGCATTACCGGGCGTATGGTATCAAAAAAAAGGCTCTGCTTGATGGAAAGCCAAAAGTGTTTTACAAGTATGGCTGCCTGAAAAATAAAAAGTACACATCCATGACATTTTGTCTGAACCAGCCATACCGATGAGTTGTTTTGAAAGGATATAGAATGAAATACTTGACTGCCGCTTCGTTTGTCATCTTTGTGTTGTCAGCATCATTACTACACGCCCAGGAAATCAACCTCCACTTCCCCCACTTTGCCGGACAAAAATATGAATGGAAAATTTTCCAGGGCAAAGATCCGGTCACGGTCCGATCAGGTGAGATCCCTTCAGACGGCCAGATGACCCTTGTTATGCCAGATATTCACAAGGACTACCACGGCATGACCCGATGGCTACTTAAAAAAGGTGGCGGCCTGGACATGATCTATACAGGCAAAAGCTTCTCAGTAGAATGCCTGTCCGCCCAACCCGGTCCGGACAATATCATCTACACGGGCAACCCGGAAAACGATTATCTGAAAGGCCAACACCAAAGACAACAAACCATCCTGGACAAGCTGGGAGCAGTCAACCACCTTTTGCAGGTGTACCAGCCGGATGAAGATCTCCACAAAACTGCCCAGGCTGAACAGGTACGCCTACGTCAAGCATTCGAACAGGTCCAGGCAGAAAGATCCGAAAGCCCCTTATATGCTGCCCGGTTTGGAGAAATAGTTGATTTTACCAGAGGTATTGCAGACAAGATCTATGAGAACCAGGAAGACCACATTGCCTATTTCAACGACTTTGTGACCCATACCTTGGACTTCAAAGACCTCTACACCAGCGGCCACTGGGACCAGGTGCTGCACCACTGGGTGATGATGAACATCCAGTCAGAACACGGAGACCAGGCATTTCAAGACCGTTTGAATAAAGCCATGTCCCGTATGGACCGAGATGACATACTGGCAGCATTTGCAGCGAAAGCAGTACCGCTGCTGGTTGAAAAAGGCAAGGATGACCTGCTGCCTACAATATCAAACCATCTGGAAACTCGACCTGGAGCCCAAATAGCCTTGTCCGGAAGCGTAAAAAACATGATAGCATCGGTGAAGATCCTGACCGACACCAAGGGAACTGATCTTGTATTCAAAGCCCCGGTCCGCACCCAGACCGGTGTGCTAAACCAGGACATCACTATTGAGACCGGCAACCTGGATGCAGCGTACACCATCCTCCTGTTCTACCAAGGAGAATGCCCCTTGTGTGAAGATGCTTTGATCGATCTGGCCAATAAGTACAAGCAGCTGAAAGAACAAAACGTCCGGGTGATTGCCATCAGCGCAGATACCACAGAACAGGGGTTTGAAAAGAAACTGGCCTATCATCAGTGGCCGGATAATTTCTGTGACTTCAGTGGAATGAATGGCCAGAACTTTTCCAATTATGCGGTACTGGGTGTGCCCACCCTTTTTCTTTTGGATCAAGAAGGAACGGTGCTGAAAAAGACTGCCATGGTGGATGAGCTGATAGAGATTATTGACAAGGAAAATTGAACATCAGCAGCAGGCTTGTGATGTCGATAAGAGTATAGGACGTAGGCGACCGGTTTAAATGATCCAATGAAACCAGATATCCACAAACTGAACCGTTTCAACATACGGGTTGGCCGTATCCACATAGGACATAAGGAACTGTCCAACTCATCATCAATTGAATACCGGAAGGCTGGCCT
>JAABRW010000160.1 GCA_011390695.1 Desulfotignum sp. | reverse complement strand
TATCATCCTGGATATCCGGATAGACAAACACCGAGGCAAATGAGGTGTGGCGTTTGCCGTTGGCATTGAAAGGGGATATGCGCACGAGGCGGTGGACCCCTGATTCCACCTTCATGAAGCCGAAGCAGTTTTGTCCGGCCACTTTAAAAGTGGCGCCCTTGATACCGGCTTCATCACCCGGCTGCAGGTCAATGATGGTCAGTTTGTACCCTTTCTTGTCGATCCACCTGGTATACATCCTGAACAGCATTTCGGCCCAGTCCTGGGAATCGGTACCCCCGGCGCCCGCATTGATGGAAACCAGGGCATCCCTGGCATCATCTTCATGGTCCAGGGTGATGTCCAGAGAAAATTTTTTGATGCGCTTTGCAATACCTGTCAACTGCCGGCCCACGTCTGCTTCACTTTCCTTGTCCCCTTCTTCATGGGCCATTTCCAGCAGCATCTGTGCATCTTCAAGGTCGGCGCAGATGCTTTTACAGGTATCCAGAAGGTTGGCCAGGACCGTCTGTTCTTTGAGCATTTCGGTGGCTTTTTCCGGATCATCCCAGAAGTCCGGTCTGGCAAGGAAATGTTCCAGCTCTTTAAGACGTCTTTCTTTTACCGGCAGGTCAAAGATACTCCTTGAGGCGGTCGGTTTTTGCGGCAAGTGCGGATATGGTCTGCTTTAAGTCTGTATTCATGGTTGAAATCTCCTTTTGATATATTCTGTCCCTTTTACCATAAAACCCATGCTTATTGCAATAAGGCAGGCAAATGCCGAAAGATCTCCATGCCGGGTATAAAAGGATGCGGTTTCAGGACCGGCAGGGAATGAACAACCACCGCATCGGTGAATAGCCGGGTTGCCGCAAAAACCTGTCCAATGGGATCTATGAATCCGGATATGCCTGTATTGGCTGCCCTGACGACGCTTCTGCGGTTTTCCACCGCCCTGAGAACAGCTATGGAAAAATGCTGGGCAGGGGCTGATGTTGTGCCGAACCAGGCATCATTGGTCACTGTGGTGAGAATATCCGCCCCGTTTTTGACAAATTGCCGTGAAATGGATGGAAACAGAATTTCAAAGCAGATCAGTATCCCGGTTTTATGCTCTTTAAAGCCAAGGGGGACAAACCCTGATTCCCCTTTGGAAAAATTGCCTGCCTGTTGTGTGAGCTTTTCCAGAAAAAACAAAAGCTCCTGAAAAGGAATATATTCACCAAACGGTACCAGATGGGTTTTGTCATAAGTACCCACGGGTATGGAAAGCTGGTTGAGCATGAATACCCGGTTAAAATACCGGACCTGGTCACCGGATGTGTCCACGGCCGGGCTTCCCATGAGAAAATGGGTTTTGGCCTTGCGTACATACCGGTCCACCTGGTTGGATAGATCCAGATCATGGCCGTAATAAAAAGGGAGTGCGGTTTCAGGCCAGATGATAAGATCCGGGGTAAACCGGGCAGCCTCCAGGGACATGCTGCCGTATTTTTCAATGGTGGTCCGGCGGAAGGCCTGGCTCCATTTGAGATCCTGGCGGATGTTTCCCTGCACAACGGCAAATACAGGTTTGGGTGCTGCTGCCATCTGCTGCGTTACCAGAGGGATGCGCAGGATGCCGTAAACATAGGCTGCGGCCAGAATAAAAAAGGTGTAGGACACACACAGGTAAAGCCGCAAAAAAAGGTGTCTGCCCATAATACTGCCGTTGGTTGTGATCTGGATCCACACGGTACTGATCAGGGTGTTGCACAAAACCAGTACAAAGGAGATGCCCAGAACCCCTGTCACATCTGCCATCTGAACCAGAAAACGGTCGGCAAACTGGCTGTATCCCAGAATTCCCCAGGGGAATCCTGTGAACAAATGGGTGCGCACAAATTCAAGCCCGGTCCAGAGACAGGCCCCTGCCAGGGGCATTATGGCGGGTGATGGGGCCAGTTTTTTGAGGCCCCATGCAAACAGGGCCGGATACAGGGCCAGGTACAGGCAAAGCAGGGCCAAAGCACAGACAGACAGCAGTATGTGAAGACCGCCAAAGGTGGACAGGGTGGGAACGATCCAGTAGATCAGGGTGGTGAAATGGACAAACCCCGCGGCAAATCCAGCCAGAAAAGACTGACGGATTGTCATGGGCTCCAGGGAGATGATCAACGGGCAAAGGGCCACAAATGCCAGGTAATGCAACCCGGGATCCGGGAAGCACAGGGTCAGCAGAAGTCCGCTGACCAGTGCCGGGAAATACGGGAGCCAGGAACGCAGATGGAACAAAGAATACATTTTTTTTCCATGGGTCTTAAATTATTCAAAAAAGTCTGATATATCTATCAGCTACTGGATGTACAGTCAATTTTATACGCCAATATTTTTTTACAGGAGACAGGCATGTTTATGGCAAACCCTAGCAATGATGCATGTGAACAAAGTCTCCAGCAGATGCAGACGGTTTTTGAGGCATGCCCTGCAGGTATCGTGATCGTGCGAAATGATCTCATCGTCTGGGCCAATGACACCTTTTATGGCATGCTGGGCTATACCCCGGGGACACTGACCAATACAAATGCCCGGGATGTTTTTCCCACCCGGAAAGAATACAGCCGCGTGGCATCTGTGCTGGCAAAGGGATTGGACAGGTTCGGCGCAGGCATGGCTGAAACCCGGATGTCCCGGAAAAAAGGTCCGCCTCTTGACTGCCGGATCCGGGCGTCCCGCCTGGAAAAAGATATTCCCGGAACAGGGGTGGTGACGGTGGTTACTGATATCTCAGACATCAAATCCCTGCAGATCCAGCTGCAACAGGCCCAGAAAATGGAAGCCATCGGTGTATTGGCAGGGGGTATTTCCCACGATTTCAATAATATCCTCATGGGTATCCAGGGACATTTGTCTTTGATGCGCATCGACCTGACCGCTACGGAAAAAGTGCTTTCCCATATCCATCAGATTACAAAACTGGTGGAAACAGCAGGTGAGCTGACAGGACGGCTGCTGGGTTTTGCCAGGGGCGGAAAGTACCAGATCAAGGTGCTGGACGTCAACCAGGTGGTGAAAATGACCATGAACCTGTTTAAACCCACCCGAAAGGATTTGTCCTTCCAGGAATCCTATGCCGGGGATCTGGACATGGTGGATGCTGATCAGTCCCAGCTGGAGCAGGTGTGCCTCTATATTATCGGCAACGCGTCCCAGGCCATGCTGGATGAGGGAACACTGTCAGTATCCACAAAAAACATCACCCTCCCCGAGGATCATGGATATCCTTTTGCAGTTAAATCCGGTCCGTATGTGGAGATTTGCTTCCAGGATACAGGGGTGGGCATGGACATGGAAACCCAGAAAAAGATCTTTGATCCTTTTTTTTCCACCCGAAAAAACGGGAACCAGAACGGACGGGGCTTAGGATTGTCCACGGTTTACGGCATCGTAAAAAACCATGGCGGGTTTATTACGGTCCAGAGCGCTTTGGGAGAAGGTACTGCTTTTTATGTCTGTCTGCCGGCCACAAACAAGGCCAAGGCAGCGTCCGAGGTTTCTTCAGGCATCAATGCCCTGCCCAGGGGCTCAGAAACCATTTTGCTGGTGGATGATCAGGCCGAGATCATCAATGTGGGGAAAAATTTTTTATCCCGCCTGGGGTATAAAGCCATAACCGCCAGAAACGGCCTGGAAGCAGTGGAAATATTCCGCATGTACCAGGATGAGATTTCCCTTGTGATTCTGGATATGGCCATGCCGAAAATGGGGGGTACGAAAACCTTTGATCTGATCCGCCAGATACGCAAAAACATAAAAATCCTTGTGACCATGGGCCAGGTTATGGATGGTGAAATGAAAGGACTGCTCAACCGCGGATGCCATGGGTTTATACAGAAACCCTTTTCCATGCATGAGTTTTCCAAAGCCATCAGGAGCATTCTGGATAAAAGATCCTGATGAAGGTTACACCATCCCCCCGTTGACCCCGATGACCTGGCCGTTTACATAGGCAGCCCTGGATGAGCATAAAAAAGAAACCACTGCTGCAACTTCTTCAGGTTTTCCCAGCCGGCCGGCCGGGATGTTCTGCAGAATATTGTCATGGTTCAGGCCCTTAAGCATGCCGGTTTCAATGAATCCGGGCGCCACCGCATTCACGGTGATGCCCCGGCTGCCGATTTCCCTGGCCAGGGCCCTGGTGGCACCGATGATCCCGGCCTTGGCCGCGCTGTAGTTGACCTGGCCGGCATTGCCCGTCTGGCCGGCAGTGGAACTGATATTGATTATCCGCCCGCCTTTCTGCCGGAGCATCTGCCGCACCACCGGGCGGGTCAGATGATAAAACCCGGTAAGATGGGTTTCCTTCACTTTTTCCCAGGAGGGTTTTTTCATCATGGCAAAGAGGTGGTCATCCCGGATACCGGCATTGTTCACCAGGA
>JAABRW010000159.1 GCA_011390695.1 Desulfotignum sp. | reverse complement strand
TCGAACGTACCGGCCTGCTGTACGACCGCGATACCATTGAAAAGGTACGGGATACGGTGTTTGTCCTTGCCGGGTTCGGCGGGGTCGGGGCCATCACAGCGGAGCTTCTGGCCCGGTGGGGCATCAAAAAGTTCCGGCTGCTGGACATGGACCGGTATGATCCCTCCAACCTGAACCGGCAGCTGTTTGCCACCTCCAAAACCCTGGACAGGTACAAGACCGAGGTGGCGGCGGAAAGAATCCTGGAGATCAATCCCCATGCTGAGATCGAGCAGATGATCACCGGGCCGGTGACCAATGAGAATGTGTATGATCTGGTCAAAGGGGCGGGCATGGTCATCCAGACCACGGACAGTCCGTCCAGCCAGCTGTTTTACCGGGCCGGCAGAAAATACGGGGTTCCGGTGGTCAATGGATACAGCACCATCATCGGGGTCCGGGTCCAGGT
The DNA here is from genome assembly GCA_011390695.1 of Desulfotignum sp. The sequence goes on along the minus strand of JAABRW010000159.1, from coordinate 3,953 downwards.
CTATGATTACCGCAAGCCCAGTAAATGGTTTGAGCTGGAAACCTTAAGAGACAAGAAAAAATTCAAGGGGCAGAAGGATATCGAACAGATGAGCCCGGAGGAGCTTGGGGAGTTCAACGCCCAATACATGCACGGGGCCGGGGCCACGGTGAATTTTGTCACCAACATTGCCGGCGCCATGATTGTGGCCGAGAGCATCAAACTGCTCACCGATTCCGGCAAGCCCTGCTGTTTTCCGAATGTGATCGATTTTGACATCTACAACCTGAAGCTGCAGGTGAAAAACAGCTATTCCCCCTTCAGCATGGAAAATATCAAGAAGGTGTTCGGCAAATGGAACAAGACCAAACATTTTTCATCCTATCTGGAAAAACGCAAAAAAGACGGGGGGATCACGCCCTGATAAAAAAAATTGCCATCCTGGTTTTCATCGGCTCTGTGGGGGCCAATATTTTTTCCCTGTATGTGCTGGATAAGGCATTGTTTTACCGCAAACAGCTTGGGCACATTGAACAAAGTTTTTTCAACCAGGGGGTGCACGTAAAAACCGTGTCAGAGCTGTCACGCACCGCTATCGATCCTGCCGGGGTATTCATTGGCGGATCCTTGATAAAAAACTGGTTTCTGCCCCATGACCTGCCCATGGCGGTATCCAACCAGGGGGGACTGGAAGAAAAAATCAGTGTTGATTTTCAGAAGCTTACAAATGATATTCTGGGATCGGGGATCGATTATCTGTTCATCAACAGCGGGTTTTGTGGAATCCACACCGCGATAAATGCGGGAACGGATGTGGATGCGGTTATCAAACGCAATATGCAGTATATGGAAAAAATAACGGATGCAGCCCTGGGCGATGGTATTGTTCCGGTCATCACAACACTTTCCCCTGTGCGGCCGGCTTTTGTATTTCCAACCCTGAAAGTTTTTTCCCGCTCTTCACAGAAAAAACAAAGGGAAAATGCCGCCATTCAGGAATACAACCAGCTTCTCAGGCAATTTGCAGCTGACAGAAACCTGGTTTTGATCGATTTTGAAAAAGCGCTGCAAGATGAAAACGGGTTTCTGAAAAAACAGTTTTCCGTCACAGATGGCGAGCATCTTGACATTGCCGGTTATGCCCGCCTGAATACCGTTTTCAAAGATGCGCTGGCAGCACTCAGGGTAAATTTATCTGTAAAGAATCATACCATAAATTAAGTGAGTTATGACCAATATCGCACGGCCTTATACTGATTTGGTTTTTTTCACCCCCAGCAGCCTGAACTCATTGACGACCTTTGAAAGCCCCTCAGGGGATTCCGGCATGGTATGAAATCCCCCAATCACAAAAAAGACCGGCCGGTTCATCATCTCTTTTGCGTGTCTGATCATATTCACAATGCCCGGGTGTGAGCATCCCGCCACAAGAATCAGGCCCAGCGGGGTATTGATGATAAGCCCCTGCTCTTTGATTCCCTGACCCAGCGCACCGGTAAGAAACACCCCATTGTCGATCTGCATGGGTTTTTGTGCTGTTATGATTTTAATGCCGCGTTCCTGGAACTGCTGTGAGAGTTCCTGGGACAGTTCAGGTAAAAACACCGGCACCCGCGGCTGTATGTCCAGCACGGACATCAATCCGCCGACATGGTCCTGGTGAAGATGAGAAATCACGATGCGATGGATCCTTTTCAGATCAATGCCGAGCAGGTCCGTGTTTGATAACAGAATGTCCCCGTCCTTGCCGGTATCAAACAGAATATTTTTTCTGCCAAGCCGTATCAGACATGAAAATCCCCAGTCCGGGGCCAGGTTTTCCTGATAATTTGCATTATCATAGATAACCGTGATCGAAAGCCCGGCTGCAGCAGCAGGCTCAGCACTCCACATATGAGATATCAGCAGGATCATTACGGCGGCTGTTTTTTTCCAGTGTGGCACTGATATCCTCCATTTATTTTCTCTCAGATTTTATCCGATTACAATAGCATATACGGCAAACTGATCCAATGACTTCTTGTAATAAAAATAGTGCCAAAGCATCCGGTTAGATTGAGATCATCACATCATCGATACAAGGCTGGAATCAGGCGATATGGAAGCCAGCCTGCATCACTAAATGATATCCGCATCTTGCAGGGAATTATTCGGAAGAATATCAGGTTGCATAGTAATGAGGAGACATTGAATTGCGGATGAAAGCTTGAAAATGAAGACGACCAGGATACGCTTCTGCATCATATTATCCGCTTTGCTGGTAATGGTGCTCCTGATTCCGTTGGCCGGCATGGCGGTAGCGGCGTCAGGAACAGGTGCCGGCGGGTTCCGGATTTTCATCTGGTCATTCAAGACAGATCTGCTCACAGACTATGAACTTTACAGGGATTTGAACCTCGGCGGGTTTCAGATTGACCGGGGAAAGGGGCAGCATGACCGCATCCGGTTTTCCAGGGAAAATAATTTTCCGTTTTATGCGGGCCATGTGGCAGACAAGGGGTATCTTTATCTAAAGGATGATGACAAAGATGCGGTGATGAGAAAGCCGGGACTTTTGACGCGGCCGGTCTGCCTGGCGGACCCTGATGTGATCCGGCGGATGAAAGCCCATATCCGGGACAACATTTCCGATTTGAAAAACGGCCGTGCGGTGGCATATGCCCTGGATGACGAATTTTCTCTGGGCACCTTTGTCAACCCGGCAGATGTGGATATCCATCCGTTGACCCTGGAAAAATTCCAGGGTTGGCTGGAAAGCACATATGGAACCATCGGGGCGCTGAACCGTCAATGGGATACGCGGTTTTCATCATTTGACAGGGTCCGGCCCAAAGGGTTTGAAGAGATACGCAGGACCCTGTCCGCCAGAACGTTTACCAACTGGAACCTTTCCGCGTGGATGGATTTCCGGCATTTTATGGACATACACTTTGCTGAAGTGCTGTCTGAACTGACGGCATTTGCAAACCAGATGGATCCGGCGCGGCCGGCCGGGTTTGTGGGGGGACAGGCCCCCTCGCCCTGGGGTGGATATGACTATGGGCTGCTGGCGGACTCGGTGCAGTGGATGGAGGCCTATGATATCCACGGCACGAATGAGCTGCTGCGCTCATTCTGGAACGGGACCGGCAAGTTGCGGATGCAGACCTTTTTTTCCAAAAAGAACCGGAAGCTGGATGCCTGGTTTTTATGGTATTATCTTGTGCATGGCAACGCCGGGGCCATTGCCTGGCCGGACGGGTGGTTCAAGGATATGGAAGGCCGCCGGGTGGTGGATCCCTATGTTCTGACCCTCAAGGAGGTGGTCCAGGATGTGCAGGGGGATATCAGCCGGGCGGTCACAGGACCGGGAGCGCGGTTTGCGGCAGATCCCATCGGCATCTATTATTCCCATGCCAGTGTGCAGGCCGGGTGGGCCATGGATGTCCTGGTGCATGGCAGGACCTGGCCCAGACGGCTGAGTTCCATTGACAATGAGAACCAGTCCGCAGGTGTGCTGCGCAAGGTCTGGTGCAAAACCATCGAAGACCTGGGCCTGCAGTATGATTTTATCAATTACCGGGATGTTGTCCGGGGGCGGAAGGATCTCGATGAGCGGGTGAACCTCGATGCACAGGTGAACCTTAATGAGCGGGAGGATATCAATGGGCAGGTAGATCTCCGTGAGCAGGTAGATCTCAATGACCGGTTCAAGGTGATTATCCTGCCCAAGACATTATGCCTGTCTGACAAAGAGGCCTCCGCCCTCACCGCTTTTGTGGAAAACGGCGGGGTTCTGGTGGCGGATTATCTGTGCGGGATTTTTGATGAACACGGCCGGTTCAGGAAGAAAGGGGCGCTGGATGATCTGTTCGGCGTCCAAAGGGATAACCGGGCTGGAATCCTGAACGGCAGAGGGGTCACGGAAATCGATGCGGAAAAGCATGCGGCTGATTTTCTGGACCGGTTTACGTTTTACATGGGGGCGGAACGAT
>JAABRW010000169.1 GCA_011390695.1 Desulfotignum sp. | reverse complement strand
TCCCGGGCAGTATATCCGTCCTGGTCCTGCAGGTGCGCTTCAACGGCGGTGGTTTGCCGGTTGAAATCCGCATCCTGGTCGGATTTTTCTGTGTTTTCGGCATCAGATACAGCCATGCCCGGGGATTGTTTTTTTGTTTCCGCTTTTTTGGCCCGGATGTGTTTAAGCGGATGGCGCCGGGGATCCGGGCTTTCAGAAAGGGCCGTAAGCCGGGTTTTGGCCCGGGCGCTGTAGGCGGAGTCCGTGTATTTGTTTCGGATTCTGATCAGCAGATCAATGGCCCGGGTTTTGTAGATCTCATCCTTGGAAAGACCGAACAGCTGCAGGTAGAGTTCGGCAGCCTTGTACATGCCGGCCGGGGCCCAGGAACTTTGCGGATTTGTCTTATAGATGGCTTCATACCGGTGAATGCATCCCAGCCATTCCGTTACTTTCTGGCGCTTTACAGGAGAGTTGCGCAAGGTCTTAAAGCAGGCGTCTGCTGCCAGGTATTGCTGCTTGGGAACCGATGCCATGCCCGTACCCATGAAACCTGTCCAGAAAAAAAGCAGACAGATTACCGCAGCCATGATCCAGACAAACCGGCAGGATATGTTGCAAGGCCGAAAGTTGTATGACCGGGAAAAAAACATGGGGTCAGACACCTGCCTTTTTTTTCATGTCATGCAGGAAATTAAGGGCTTCCAAAGGCGTCATATTGGAAATATCCGCCTGTTTGAGCATGTGTGAAAGATCCTTGTCACCGGTGCCGAACAATTCCATTTGCCCGGGCGTATCCCCGGGTTTTCTGCGTTTTTTTGCCGCAGGTTTCTGCACTGCAATATCAGGCACCTGGCCACTGCCCTTTTTTTCAATGGCTGCCAGTACCTGTTTTGCTGCTGTAATGATCTGAAAAGGCACCCCTGCCAGCCGGGCCACTTGGATGCCGTAACTTTTGTTGGTGCCCCCCTGGACCAGCTGCCGCAAAAACACAATGTTGTCGTTGAACTCCTTGACTGCGATGTGGAAATTGCGTATCCGGGGCTTGGTCTCTTCCAGGCGGATCAGTTCGTGGTAATGGGTGGCAAACAAAGTTTTCACCCCTTTATCGGACAGGTCGTGCAGATATTGGGCCACGGCCCAGGCAATGCTCATGCCGTCATAGGTGGAGGTGCCCCTGCCGATTTCATCCAGGATCACCAGGGAATCGGGTGTGGCATTGTTCACAATGTTGGCGGTTTCTTCCATTTCCACCATAAAGGTGGACTGGCCCGAGCTTAAATTGTCCAGGGCCCCCACCCGGGTGAAGATCCGGTCCACCAGGCACAAGGATGCCTTTCGGGCCGGTACGAAAGAGCCCATCTGGGCCATGAGAACGGTGAGGGCCACCTGCCTGAGCACCGTGGATTTACCGGCCATGTTGGGGCCGGTGATCAGCAGAATCTGGTTGCGGTCGTTGTCCAGTGCAATGGAGTTGGGCACATACCGCTCGCCAACGATCAGTTTTTCCACCACAGGATGGCGCCCGTCTGTGATGGCAATATGGCCTGTATCATTGATATCCGGTCTGGTATACCCGTTTTCCGATGCTGCGGTAGCCAGTCCCTGGAGCACATCCACGGTTGCGAGGAAATCCGCCATTTTCAAGATATCCACCGCATTTTTCACCACCTGGTCCCGCACCGTACAGAAAATCTCGTATTCCAGGGCATTGCGCTTGTCCTGTGCGGTCAAAATGGTGGCTTCCACCTGTTTCATCTCATCGGTGATGAACCGTTCCGCATTCACAAGGGTCTGCTTGCGGATATAATTGTCCGGTACCATGGGTGCCTGGGTTTTGGATACTTCGATAAAATATCCGAACACCTTGTTGTATTTTATTTTCAAAGAAGACAGCCCGGTTTTTTCTTTCTCCTCTGCCTGGGCCCTGGCAATCCAGGATTTGCCGTCCCGGGAAATGGATACCAGCTCATCCAGCTCTTTGCTGTACCCGTCATTGATCAGACCGCCTTCATTGAGCACATGGGGGGCATCCTCTCTGATGGCAGTGTGTATGCAGTCTGCCAGTTCAGACAGCCGGGTGCGCATCTTTTCCCGGTCATCCAGCCGGGTGCCGTTGAGCAGGGGATTTTCCAGGCGGGCCAGTTCCGTGAACAAGGCAGGCAGCCGGGCAAGGGAGTGCTGCAGGGCCAGCAGGTCCCTGGCATTTCCCTGGCCCATGGATACTTTGCTGCCCAGCCGCTCCAGGTCATATACGGATTTAAGAAGGCTCCCCAGGGTTTGCAGGAGATGGGGGGTGGCTGTCAGCTGGGCAACGGCGTCCAGGCGCAGGTTGATCCGCTCTTTGTCCACCAGGGGGTGCCGGATCCAGTTTTTGATGCGCCGGCTGCCCATGGCGGTGACGGTCTTATCCAGCACCGCAATCAACGCCCCTTTTTTGTCCCGGGTCTGGAGATTGGTCAGCAGCTCCAGATTCCGGCAGGACCGGTCATCCAGTTTTAAAAACTGTTCCAGATCATAGGGGCAGATCTGAAAGATATGGGTGGTATCCTGCATCTGGGTGTCCTGGACATAGGCCATAACCGCACCGGCAGCGCTGATGGCAGCCGGCATCCGGCCGATGCCGAACCCGTTGAGACTGACGGTATTGAATATTTTTGTCAGCCGTTCTTTCGCATCCGCCTCCTGGAAACCGGACACGGGCAGATAGGTGATCTGGCGCCCGGCAAAAGCCCGGCGCAGGGTTTTGTAGGCAGGATCTTTCTCAAAGGTGTCAGGCAGCAGGATTTCTCTGGGGTCCTGTTTTACGGCCTCGTCAATGAGGGCCGCCGGTATGCCGCTTCCTTTTTTTGGTATTTCACAGGTGGTAAAGGTGCCGGTGGATATATCCAGGCAGGCCAGGGCGGCTTTGTCTTTGACCATGGACAGGGCCAGCAGAAAATTGTTGGCTGTCTTGTCCAGCAAAGATTCATTGAGAATCATGCCCGGGGTGATGACCCGCACCACTTCTCTTTTCACCAGCCCTTTGGCAGCAGCGGCATCTTCCACCTGGTCGCAGATGGCCACCTTGCACCCGTGGGCAATGAGTTTGGCAATATAATTGTCTGCAGCCCGGTAAGGCACCCCGCACATGGGAACAGGGGATGCATCGTTTTTGTTTCTGGAGGTCAAAGCGATCTCCAGAATGGCGGCAGCCTGTTCCGCATCCTGGTGGAACATTTCATAAAAATCGCCCATCCGGTAAAACAGGATGGTATCCTTATACTGCTCCTTGATGGACAGATACTGGGCCATCATGGGGGTCTGCTGCTGGCTGGTGCTGGTGCTCATGGATGGATTTTTACAACCGCTTGTCACCGGGGAGGGGCGCTCCCGATGTGTTATTTCTTTTCATTTTCAGGTGTGTCATCTTCAGGGGTATCAGTTTCAGATGTGTCAGTCCTGGATACGTCAGGTTCAGATACGTCAGTCTCAGATGTATCTGTGTTGTCGGCATTCGTCTCTTTTTTTTCAGGTGCCTGGTCCTCTCCGGATGCAGGCGCACTGGTTTCAGGCATTGTTTTTTCGGATTTTTCCGAATCTTGTCCAGCAGATGCTGTGTGTTGTTTTTCACCAGGTTCATCAAAGCCGGAACCTGGTTTTTCCTCAGATTCTGTGTCTGAGAGCGCTTTTTTTATATAAGGGTCATGGGTGAACACATCCAGGCGGGCCTGCAGGTCTTTGTTTCTGGCTGTCAGATCCGCTATCTGCCCTTGGTTTTTTTTGATTTCCCGGCCCAGTCTATAGGCGGTTACCAATCCCTTCATGCCGGTGATCAACAGACCCAGGCCAAAACATATGCCCCAGAAAGCCCAGTTGGGCAGGGCAGGGGATGCCCACTGCCACTGGTTGAATTTCAGATCAAGGGTCAAGGATCCGGCAGTGGTGAAATAATTGATATTCTGGTAAATCAATAGTCCGAGCAGCCCGAAGATGATCAGTAAAATCACATATTTTATGGTCTTCATGCATTTTCTCCCAAAGCTTTCCCTAAGGTAAATGTTTATGTTGGGTGATCATAGATCAAATTTTATATTTTTTCAATTTTTCTTTTGAACACCTGGATATTTGCCATAAGCATGCCGGGCTTTCGATCGCTCTGTGCAGCACGCTGTCCCGGGGCCCGCCCCTGGTGGTGTCCTGTGCCCGGCCCGAGGTCTGCGGGGGCCGGTTTACATACGAACAATGAAGTGCGGCATCCCGTCCTCTGGTTGAAAACCATCCCGGCATCTTTTACCAGGCCCCCTCCGACGCTGACGGTCCGTTCACAGGACATCACCAGGGGCTCCCCGTAAAAGCGTACGCTGCTATAGCAAATATTCAGTTTAAGCAGGTAAAGGAACTTGGGTCTGGCCATTGACTTGCAGTCAGTCACGCTTATATTTTTTTATAAAAAGGTCTGATGATGCAGGCGCTTAACAAATGCTTTTAATTAATAAGGAGAATGACATGAAACTTTCCTCTTGTATGCCCCAGAGAATTTCAAAATTTGCCATTGGCATGATGCTGGTTGCTGCTGCCCTGGCCATGACTGTAATAAGCTTTACCCTTCTGCCGATCATCGGACTGGTGCTGGTGGTGCCGATTGTGGTTCTGGCAGTATATGTTTTTAAACTGCATTTGAACGATCAGTGTGAAATAGATACTTCGGAAGACAGCTGAAACCTGACCGCTTTTCGGCAGTTTTTTTACGGCTGTCGTTGCTTTTTTTTTAAAATCCGGCGTCAGCTTTTGAACACCATCCCTGATAGTTTCTGCATCCACTCGGGCAATCATCTGCCCAGCAGAAATAATATCTCCTGTATTTACCAGGATGGACATAAGAGTTCCGTCAGGACTTATTTTTCCGGGCGCCGGTTTTTTTTTGGGTGCAGTTCGACCAGTTTCAATGCAAGGGCCAGTAATGTGGCGCAAATCGGTAACACCAGCAGGGTGCCAATCTGCTGCCAGCTCATTATCAGGTTCGATTTCTGGAAGGCCTGGAGGGCCACACGAAGAAATAAGACAAAGATAATAACGATAATTACTTCAGCCACAACCTGTTTCAGTTGCCCGACTTCTTTTACCTTGAGCCAGGAAGGCAGGGCCAGTTCATCTCTCTTTTCCCTGGCTCCCTCATCCGGTCGGATAAAAAGCGAATACACGCCATAGGCAAAATAAAGCAGTACAATGGCGATCAAAAACCGATCAAGGCCTTCAATGACCTTGATTACAGCCAGGGAGTTTGGCGATCCCTCTGTTGCTTCTTTTGGCAGTGAGATGCCCTGCATAAAGGCCAGGTATATATCGTACAGGCCCAGAAAAAACATTAATATACTGCTGACAAGAGAGCCGAGGACTGCCATTATACTTGAATACCGTGAGCCCAGAACAATGGACCGTTCTACTTTTCTTAATCTTTTGATTGTCCTTCCTCCTTTGGCTGTGTATGGTATCTTAATTTTTATCGTAATCGGGCGTTTAAAAGAATCGGGGAAAATACCCATTTTAAAAAAAGATTTCAGGTACAGCCAGAGATGTTACAACCAGTAATCAAATATCCGGGCAATTTTTTCCAGAAAACGATTCTTCCATGGACGCTGTTGCCATTGCTTCAGAAAAATTTCCTTTGATTTTGAAAGATCTTCTTTGAACATATCTTCCATTTTTTTTGCAAAAGCAGTACTGAGAATCACGGCATTGGCTTCGGTGATATGCAGAAAGCTGAGAGGATCCATATTGCTCGATCCCACCATGGACCAGACACCGTCAATGACGATGGTTTTTGAATGAAGCACCGCACTTTTCATCTCATGAAGCCGTACACCGGACTTTAATAATCGGCTGTAGTATGCCTGCCCGGCATAAACCGGCATCCAGAAATCGCTTTCCCCGGGTACAATGATCTGGACATCAACACCTTTCTGGACCGCATGGGAAAGGGCATCAAGCAAATCCGTATTGGGAATGAAATATGCCTGGGAGATATAAATGGATTTTCGGGCATGCAAAATTGCTGAAAGATAGGCTGCGTAGATATGGGGAATACGCTGTTCAGGCGAGCTGGAAATTATCCGGATAAGGGTGTTTCCTTTTTCATCGAGACGGGGGAATAAATTTGGCTGCAGCATAATATTTTCTTTTTTTCCCTGGATCCAGGTTTCCACAAAAAGTTTCTGGAACTCGGCCACTGCAGGACCTTGAATTTTGATCTGGGTATCCCGCCAGAACAATGTTTCTTCATCGTCTCCTGAAGATGCGGCATCCGGACTTTTTGCATACACATGATAAAAATTGATACCCCCGGTAAAAGCGGTTTTTCCGTCCACCACAATTATTTTCCGGTGGTCTCTGTTATGCGGCTTCCATTTACCTGTCACATCCAGCAGGCAGAATGGATTGAATTCATATAATGCAATACCGGCCGCGCGCATGCGCTCAAAAAACTGTTTTGGAGTCTTTCGCGAACCAAAGCCATCATAGATTAATCTTACCTGCACACCCTGGGCCTGCTTTTCAATCAAAAGGTCAGCAAGGGGACGTCCCACTTCGTCATCGCGGAAAATAAATATTTCCAGGTGAATATGGTCCCTGGCATTGCGGATGGCTTCTTTCATTGAAGCAAGGGTTGCCGGGCCGTCACGCAGCAGGGTAACCGTGTTGCCGTAAATGAAGGGGCTTTTTGAAATCTTATCCATAGACCGGATATGGTGTGATAGAATGTCGGTGGGTCCGACCTGTTGCTGAAAACAGTCGATTACAGCCCGGCTTTTTTCTTTGGAAAACGGTTTTTGGGCCCCCATTATGAAGGGCGGTTCTTCTGCCGGCGCAACAGGGGTTATTTTCGTTTTTTCCGGAAAACCTGCGCACCCGTGTATTGCAAAGGCAAACGCACATACAATGAAAAAAAACTTGGCATGGCAATGTCGCATAAATTTTTTTGCCGGCAAAATTTTTGCTGCTGTTTCTTTGTTTTTTCCCTCGGGTTGAATACCATTTCTCCTTTGAATTCCCCTGCCATTCATGTTAAGTATATGTACGAGTTACCCTGGGTTTTTTCAAGACAAATTCAATTTATGCAACGTCCGGGGCGGCAATACCATGACAAATTTAGAAAAGACATAAACGCAGGCAGGTTTTTCAGAGGTGGATATGTCCGAAAGCGTCAAGCAGATTCTGGATCGGTTCCAACCGAATTCATACATGGGCAGATACGGTAAAGTGTATACAGATACCAGTGATTTCATGCGTATCACCGGCGGAGATGTGATTGTGCTTGACCAGCAGCATTATCTGGTTTTGCGCGATGAAGTGGAAAGAAGTTACGGTATTGAGGATCCCAAGTACTGGGTCAAGCGCTGCAGGCATCTTGAATCAGGAGAACGCCGGCTGCTCAAGCTTGTTTTTCATGAAAAATTCACCCTCCAGATGGGTGAACTGAAAATTCTGTGTTACCGAAGCCCCCGGAAGGAGGCCCGTATTCTCGACCTTGTGCGCAAAGATTCCCGGTTCATGCAGGGATTTTCCGCAGAAGATGAAAAGGGCAATAATATTCGTGTGCTGGATATTATAAAAGGCAAACGGCTGGACAACTGGATATATGAACTGGATCTGGATCACAAAACCTATTTTCAGACGTATCTGCCCGAAATTTTAAAAAAATTCATTGTCGCATGCCAGGCAATCCAATATTTACATGCCAAAGGAGAAAAACACGGAGATATCAGGCGGGATCACCTCTGGGTGGAACACGGCAGCGGTGATTATGTGTGGATAGATTTTGACTATACATTCGATTTTCATGAAAACCCCTTTGGCCTGGACATTTTCGGCCTTGGCGGACTGCTTTTATACATTGTTGGCAAGGGGTTTTATTCTCCCAAAGAAATAAAGCAGATGTGTGGCAACGACAGGGATGCACCCGATATAAAACAAGAAGATTTTCTGCTGGTATTCAAAAACAGGCTGGCCAATCTGCATAAAATTTTTCCCTATATTCCCGAGGAGTTGAACCGGGTACTCATGCACTTTTCATCCGGCACCAGGGTCTATTATGAATCTTTGGATGAGTTTATCGACGACCTGCGTCCCTGTCTGAAACAGTTAGGTTGACGTATCTGCTGAAATGTTGTTTTAGCCGGGTGCGTAAGGACTATGCAACACAATAATTTTTTGTGGAGGTAAATATGGAGGCAAATAAAATTCTCATCGCTGTGGATGGGTCTGAAAATTCCAGGCGCTCTATAGATTATGTGTCTGATATTCTCAGGGGCTGCGGCCAGTATACCATCAAGCTGCTATCAATAGAGCATCTGCCGGACCGTGACTTTTTTGCCGATGATGCTGCCTGGAAAAAAGCCTGTGCCGAAAAACGGGAAGAGCTTCTGTCCTTTCTGTCTGATGGAAAGAAAATGCTCGCAGAACAGGGTATTTCAGAAAACATGATACACACAGACTATATTGAAAACTGCCATTCTCCTCTGCCGGGAGAACCCGGATATTGCAGCCGGGGAACGAGTATAGCGCTGGATATCCTGCACAAGGCAAAAGAAGAGGATTTCGGTACTGTGGTTATCGGCCGCAGAGGGGTTTCCAAAGCCGAGGAATTCATGTTTGGCAGTGTATCCAACAGAATTATCCATTCAGGCAGCGACTGCACCATCTGGGTGGTGCAGTAACTGCAGATGGCTTACACATGACATATTTTCTAGGCCAGCCGTGTGCCGTCAGGGACCTTGCCGTCGGGGACAGCCAGCACAACAGCCCCGTCTTCTCTGTGAAATCCGGTGACCAGGCACTCTGACAGGAACGGGCCGATCTGTTTGGGAGAAAAATTGACCACAGCCACCACCTGTTTTCCCAGCAGTGAGCTGATATCGTAGAGGTCAGTGATCTGTGCACTGGATTTTCTGATACCCAGTTCATCTCCAAAATCCACCTGCAGCTTGAACGCCGGCTTTTTTGCCTCAGGAAACGCTTCCACCGCAATGATGGTTCCCACCCTGATGTCAACTTTTTGAAAATCGTTCCATTCAATGGGATACATGCGTATCTCCTCTTCTAAGGTTACGGCCGTTACAGGTGAATATTCATCCCATGCCATCTTCCGCCGGTGGGCAGGCTAAACCCCGGCCGGGCCGGATGAGGCAGGTTCGGGGCCTTTTTCTTCTTCCGCGGCCGCCGCCGCCGCTGATGCTTCTTCTTCAGTTTCCAGACGGGGATCCATATGCATGGCCACCGCAGAAGTGCTTTCCATGATAACAAAATCCACCTGGTCTTCCACCGGCACAATGCGCACAGATTCTTTGCGGCGCAGCAGCAGGGTCACAACAGCATACAGGCCGCTGATGGTGATCATATAAAAATACAGCCCATAGGGGGTTCTGGACAGGGTCATGACCGAAGAAGACAGAACCGGGCCGAACATTGCGCCGATGCCGTAGCACAGCAGCAATACGGAACTGACCTTGACCACGTCCTGGGCGTCGAATATATCATGGGTCCTGGCCACTGCCACAGGATAAATGGCAAAAAACACCCCGCCGAACAGGGCGGTGGCCCCCAGAAGCATGGCCAGAGAATACCGGGATGACAACAGGATCACCATGGAAATCACCGCCAGGATAATGCCCAGGCCGGGCAGCACCAGGGACCGGTCAAGCCGGTCCGACATCAGGCCCACCGGCCACTGGAGCACCAGTCCGCCAAAGACCGTCAGGGTCATGAACCAGGAGACCTGGGCCACGGTTAAATGGATCTGGTGGGCAAATACCGGGCCCATGGCATAAAAGGCGCTGTGGAGGATGCCGGAAACAAAACAGCCCAGGATCCCGATAGGGGCTTTTTTAAATATGGTTCTCATGGCAATCTGCTCTGTTTTTGGCAGTTTCGGACGGATGGTATGGGTCACAGCCACCGGAATGGTGCTCAAAACCACAAACATCCCTGCCACCAGAAACAGGGTCTGGCTGTGAACATCACCGATGTTCAGCAATTGCTGCCCTATCGTGCTGCCCATATAGGTCACAATCATGTAAATGGAAAAAATTCTCCCTCTGATTTTTGGATCAGCACATTCATTGAGCCAGCTTTCGATGACCATGAACAGCCCCATATTGGATATGCCGGCGGCAAACCGCAGCCCGGCCCACAGAAGAGGAGACGTATAAAATCCATGAATCATCACCACCGCAGTGGTAACAGCGGCAAAAACGGAGAACGCCCGGATATGGCCCACACTGCGGATGATTTTTTTGCACCAGGCGGTGCCGGCCACCAGCCCTGCAAAATAGGCACTCAGCACCATACCGGTAACCTGGGTGGAAACCCCTTCAATGGAAAGCCTGAACCCCAGGTAAGTATTGAGCAGCCCCAGCCCCATCATCAGCAGGGTTACTGCAGAATACAGGGCAATAAACGGTCTTATGTTGGCAACCATCGCCATTGGCTCCTTGTGGATGACAGATGTTCTAAAAAAATCAGGGAATATAGAGTAAATCATATCATACGTCAATCATTTATTTTGGTACCTGAAACCGGAAATATCCAGGTTCAGGCGCTTGATGATTTTCTGGATGGAGACCCGCTCCAAGCCCCTGATGCAGGGGGTTTTTGAAATGTTTCCATGGGTGCCATATTAATGAAACGGTCTGTATTTCTACACAGTCCTGTGTTGTCTGACAAGCCGGTCCCGATTTTCCTTTAATTTTGTTGATAATCCGATTTTATAGATATGCGGGTTTTCAAATCTTTTGAATTCTTCGGGCAGTCTATGTAGCTGGTTTCGGCTGAAAGTTGCCATCTCATCCAGTTTGCCGGGCGTGGTGAGGCGCTGTCCGTTTTCAATAATTTTTTCCAAAAGCGGTTCTTTTACAAATCCATTCAGGGAAAGGGATTTGTGTGGATCCGTGGGGTGATGCATGGTGTCAAACCCTGTTTCATCTGCACCGGCAACTGCTTCTCCCCCATAGAATGAACCATCGGGACACAGGAGCCTGTAAACCTGTTTTTTGTCTGGAAGATTAATTTTTTCTATACTTTCAGATAGTTTGAGGCGTGGCTCATCCTTTACACGGGCAAGTTTGTAGACCCCGTCAAGAGCTGCATCCGGATGGCCTGTTACCAGGTTGGTGCCTACCCCGAATAAATCAATAGGGGCCTTCTGGCTCAGCAGGCTTTTGATCACGTTTTCATCCAGTTGATTGGAAGCGGCAATCTTGACATAATGTAATCCCGCAGTATCGAGCATTTTACGGGACTCTCTGGCCAGCCAGGCAAGATCTCCACTGTCCAGCCGGATGCCTTTCAGCCGATTCCCGTTTTTCTCCATCTCTTTGCCAACTTTTACAGCATTCGGAACACCGCTTTTCAGTGTGTTGTAAGTATCAACAAGCAGTACGCAGTCATGGGGCCGCACTTTCGCAAAGTCCCTGAATGCGGATATTTCATTATCATATCTTTGAACGAACGAATGGGCCATGGTACCTGAGACGGGTATGCCGTAATCTCGGCCTGCGCGTACATTGCTGGTGGCATCAAATCCCCCTATAAAGGCTGCCCTTGCAGCGGAGTATCCGCCGGTTCCCGGTGCCCGCCGCAACCCGAAATCCACCAGCTTGCGGTCTCCGGCGGCAAGCCGCATGCGGCTTGCTTTGGTGGCAACCAGCGACTGATAGTTGAGTATATTGAGAATCAGGGTTTCAAGCAACTGGGTTTCTATGATCGGGGCCTCCACGCTCAACACCGGGCGGTTGGGAAAAATCAGATCACCCTCCCTGGAAGCATATATATTGCCCTGAAAATGAAAGCTTTTCAGATAATCCAGAAAGGCCTGGTCCATTCCCTGGGTCTGCAGAAATTTCAGATCTTTTTCATCAAAATGAAAGGTTTCAATGGTTTTAATCAAATCTTCAAGACCGGCAAATACAGCATATCCGCCTTCAAAGGGCAATTTTCTGAAAAAATAATCAAATATGGCTGTCTCATCCTGTAAGCCTTTGTGGAAATAGACCTGAGACATGGTGATTTGATAAAGGTCCGTGTATGTTGCAGTGTAATCAAACATGAAAAATCTCCTTATCTTCCCAGCAGGTCACAAACCCCCACTGCCAGCGCATAAATAGTATCTGATGCCAGGTGGCGGTCAATGGTTTTGTCAAACAGCAGTTTTACCTCGGTGGGAAATTCATCATCTCCCTGCCAGTACAGTACCGCCACCGGTATCCGGGGGGTGATGGAAAATACAAAGGCGGCGTCCGCCAGATCCAGCACCTTGCCCCCATATTGTTCACACCGGTTTTTGAACCCTTTGACATCTGCGTCAAACCGGGAGGCAATCATCTGAGCCGGAATCGCATGGGGCCCTCTGAAAAAGGTGGCACCGCCTGGGATATCTTTTTCGGAAATCCACTGACTGGCCGGCCCGATCTCCCGGGCACCCAGCAGATAATGCACCGC
>JAABRW010000157.1 GCA_011390695.1 Desulfotignum sp. | reverse complement strand
AGGAATTTGTGCAATACGGTGGACAGCTGCTGTGTCTGGATGAAATCCACAAATATCCAAACTGGTCAGGAGAATTGAAAAGCATTTATGATTCATTTCCGGATCTCAAGCTGATCGTATCCGGCAGTTCAGCCCTGGGAATCCATAAAGGCAGTCATGATCTGAGCCGCAGGGCTGTTACCTATCAGATGACCGGCCTGTCGCTGCGGGAGTTTATCGCGTTGAAATATCAGATTGCTCTTCCGGCCATTGATATGGCAGTCATTCTTGAAAATCATGACCGGCACAGTCTTGAGATCACTGGAAAACTCGAAGATCAAGGTTTGAAAATACTGCCTGTATTTGAACAATATTTGAGATATGGTTATTTTCCTTATTTTCTGGAACATCCGGAAGAGTATACCTATTTTTGCACCCTTGAACAAGGCCTGCATACCACAATAGAAAACGATCTGCCGGCCATTCACCCCGGTCTGTCCGGTGCCGGCATCCAGAAATTGAAACGGCTGCTTGCCGCCATTGCCAGATCCGCACCCTTCACACCGGACATGAAGCGGTTGAAACAGATCATCGATATCGGCGATGAAAGAACATTGAAAACCTACCTGGTTCATCTTGATGACGGCAAGGCCATTACCTGTCTGCAAAAGGCAAATAAAAGTATCCGGGGCATGGAAAAACCGGAAAAGATCTATCTGAACAATCCCAACCAGGCGTTTGCTATCTGTGATCCGCAGCAGGTCAATCCAGGTACACTCAGGGAATTGTTTTTTATCTGCATGGTCCGGGAAAATCACAACATCACGATTCCGTCCAAAGGTGATTTTCAGGTGGATGGTTCCCTTATTTTTGAAGTCGGCGGTAAAGGCAAAACCTTTAAGCAGATCAAAGATTTGCCGGATTCTTATTTGGCGGTTGACGGCATTGAACATGGAATGCGGGCCAAAATACCCCTGTGGATCTTCGGATTTTTGTACTAATGTGAAAACCCTGTAAAACATCGGCGCATCCCCGGTCAGGTTAATGACTATGGTTGCCAGCCGGCTGATAACCATGGATACACCCACTACAGTTAAGGACGCGATGATACCGGTCATGCCATACCTCTCCTTTCATAAACACTGTTAAGATATTATACCGTGTGGTTACTGATAAAAAATGGATGGCTCGAGGCATAATAGTAAATATTATCATGTATTATCCCCCATTTGCCGGCATTCCTTCCCCATATGCAGGCATCCCGGCCTGTTCAAAATTTCTGTTTTTTTGCAGTTTTGTGCGTATTTACATGCACCAGGGCGGTGATATGGGTAAAACACCCTATTTACCGCCCTGGGTAATGCAGTTGAAAATGTTAAGAAATAAAAATCACAGAAAATAAGGAAAATTTCAGCCATGACCAGATCATCCAGTTCCGGGAACCCTGACAGCGGCAACCAGGCACAACAGAATAACCAGCGCGAAGGCCAGGAACAAAAGGAGCACCAGGGCCGGAACGAACAGCAGCCAGAAGACCAGGGCGCCCAGGAACACCAGGAAGAGAAAGATCACCAGCACCAGGAGCAGGGAGACCAGGACCACCAGGGCCATGATCACTCTGATCACCATGCACACATGGTGGCTGATTTCAGGCGCAGGTTCTGGGTTTCTCTGGTTCTGGGCATTCCCATTGTGCTGCTTTCTCCTTTGATCCAGCAGTTTATGGGGGTAAAAGGGCAGTGGGACTTTCCAGGCGATGCCTATATGCAATTCGGCTTTTCAACCATCGTTTTTTTCTATGGAGGATGGCCGTTTTTAAAAGGGCTGGTGGACGAACTCAAAAAAAAGAACCCGGGCATGATGACCCTGATAGGCCTCGCCATATTCATTGCCTACGCCTACAGTTCGGCAGTGGTGCTGGGTCTTGAAGGAAAAGTGTTTTTCTGGGAACTTGCCACCCTTATTATTATCATGCTGCTGGGTCACTGGATTGAAATGCGTTCTGTAATGGGGGCCTCCGGCGCTCTGGAAGAGCTGGTCAAACTGATTCCCTCAACCGCCCACCGTATCACGGAAGATGGTGAAACCGAAGAGGTAAGGGTCTCTGATATCAAAAAAGGAGATAAGGTCGCTGTCAAGCCGGGAGAAAAGATTCCCACAGACGGCGTCATAACAGATGGACGTACCAGCATTGATGAATCTATGGTCACCGGGGAAAGCAGGCACGTGGAAAAAAATCCGGGCGATGAGGTTATCGGCGGCAGCATCAACGGTGATTCAGCCATTGAGGTGGAAATCAAAAAAACCGGTGACGACACCTATCTTTCCCAGGTTGTGGATATGGTGAAAAAAGCACAGGAATCCCAGTCAAAGGCACAGAACACAGCAGACAGGGCAGCTTTCTGGCTCACCATCATCGCACTTGCTTCAGGCGGTATCACCCTGGCTGCATGGCTGTCTGCAGGCAGGGAGTTTGTTTTTTCCCTGGAACGGATGGTCACGGTGATGGTTATAACCTGTCCCCATGCCCTGGGCCTGGCAGTACCCCTTGTGGTGGCGGTATCCACTGCCATGGCAGCCAAAAAAGGACTGCTGATCAGGGACCGCACAGCTTTTGAAAAAGCAAAAGATCTGGATGTTGTGGTTTTTGACAAAACCGGCACCCTGACCCAGGGACGTTTCGGAGTTTCTGATATTGTAAGTCTCGGCAGTCTTTCCGAAGAGGATATTCTGGGTCTGGCCGCCGGACTGGAAAGCCGGTCTGAACATGCCATTGCCAAAGGTATTGTTGCAGCTGCAAAAGACAGAAACATCGATATCCCTGATCCTGAAAACTTTGAAGCCATTCCGGGAAAAGGGGCCAAAGCCATGGTGGGAGACAAAAAAATCAAGGTGGTGAGTCCGGGTTTTCTGCAGGAACATGACATCAGTGTGGACAAGGAGCACAAGGACAAGATCGATCAACTGGGAGAACAGGGAAAGACCGTGGTCTATCTGCTGTCGGAAGATAAGCCTGAAGCAGTCCTGGCCCTGGAAGATATGGTCCGCGATTCAGCCCAGAAGGCTGTACGGGAATTACAGGAAATGGGCCTGAAGGTGATGATGCTCACAGGTGATTCAGAAGCAGTGGCAAAAACGGTTGCAGATCAGCTGCACCTGGATGACTATCTGGCACAGATTCTGCCTGATCAAAAATCGGATCAGATCAAACAGCTCCGGCAGAACAACAAAGGTGTCGCCATGGTGGGAGACGGGGTAAACGATGCCCCTGCCCTGGCTGAAGCCGATGTGGGCATTGCCATCGGGGCAGGAACAGATGTTGCAATGGAAGCTGCCGATATTGTACTGGTGCGCTCGGATCCCCGGGATGTCGCATCTGTTATGAAACTTTCCCGGGCAACCTACAGGAAAATGGTCCAGAATCTCTGGTGGGCCGCCGGATACAACGCCGTTGCCATTCCCCTGGCAGCAGGCATTTTATACCCGTTTTATCAGTTTCTGCTGCCACCTGCGGCAGGGGCCGTTGTCATGTCCCTTTCCACGGTCATTGTGGCAGTGAACGCCAAACTGCTGTCCACAGCATGAATCCGGGATTAAATCATACTGTTCAAAACACGGTTTATTCCCTGTGGGGTGCGGTCTCAATAATGTGATCGAATAAATGGTCCTGTATATGATCCCATCCATCACTGTCCGTTATGGGCAGGGTACGATCCTTATCAGTATGATGATAGTCAACATACTGGATTATCTGGGGTTGTTTTCTTTTTAATGTTTCCCAAAGATCTTTTGGTTCATGGTCCCCTGCAAGGGCTGCAATGGCATCAACAATGTATAATTTGCCCTCAGATGTAAATCGCACAGGCATCTCATTTAATTTTATCTGCATTGGTCTCTCCTTTTTTTTGCATCATGAACCCCATCATGAAATGGATACCATCTGAAAACAATAGGTAGAAACATGTATTTTGCTTGGTGTCTGTTCAGGCTGAGCAGGACATCCAGTTATCTACAGTGAACTCCCAATACCGATTGTTTACAAAAAATGCAGGTGTTGAAAATATTTTTTGAGAAGTTTTCTGAGGCGCGAAAAAATTTTTGCAAAAAACTGGGCATTAAAAAGAATATGACTCTGGGTCAGCTTCTGGGTTCAATTTGACAATATTCTCGCATTCCGCACTGTTACATTTCAATGTCTCTTCAAATTCATCCGGAGAAAATTTTCGTTGTAATTGATTGATAATCCGAAGTGAAGTATCATAGTGGCGCAACAATACAGTTGCTTTCTTATTTACAGCAACCAACTCCTCTTCAACTGCTTGTAAAGCTTTTAAAGAGTGATTTTTTTCCTGCTCATACGTTACAATTCTTTCATTCATTTTTGTGAAAAGTGATGATTTCTCATCTAATGCTGCAACCTTAAGATG
>JAABRW010000156.1 GCA_011390695.1 Desulfotignum sp. | reverse complement strand
AGGGCCGGACACGTGTCCATAACTTGCCGGGCGGTTTCCAGAACGGACAGGGTCTTTTCCATATCCTGATATGCCAGTGCAGCCCGACCCGTTCGCACCAGCAGACCGGCCCGGTCACACGGCGATAAGGGATGGGTCAACGCCCGGGTCATCATGATCACCGCATCCTGATATTTTTCTTCTACCGTCAGAATTTGTCCCATCAGATCCATGGCAGGCCCGGTATATGGACTTTGGGGGTGTGCATTAAGCAATTGTGACAGCCTTTCTTTGGCAATATCGAATTCCAAAGCGTCAAACAACGCGCTGCCGGTGAAAAACAACACATCATCCGGCATATCCGTCAAAGGCATGGATGCGGCTATTTTTTGATAAAGATCCAGTGCAGCGGCCTTGTCCCCTGAATGGCGATATGCCCGGGCCAGCATCAGCTGCACTGAATCCAGATCCATCAACGGAAGCACCGACCTGGCTTCCTGTGTAAAAAGATCGATCACCCGATCATAATCTTTTTCCTCATACGCCTTTCGGATCATGGCTTCCAGCAAATTTTTCAAGGCAAACCGCCCATTTTCAAGCAAGGCCGGATCTGGATTGTTTTCAAAGAACAATTGCAGGGTCTTCAGGCTTTCAGAATAACTATTTTCTTCCTGATATAACACGGCCAGCTTCAGTATGGCCAGCTGCGCCAGAGAATCATTGATGGACTGGCCCTGATATGTGTCTCGGATGTTTTCATAAATCTGTTTGGCAGAAAAAGACATGGATATCCGGTTGTCCGAATCGGTTTCCATTTGTTCGGCCAGGCGGAGCCAGCTTAAAGCGGCCCCCTCACTGCCCGGATACCGGTCCACCACCCACTGAAAATACCGGACCGCATCCATCACCTTCCCCCCTTGAAGAAAAGCATCGCCCACGCGGGCCAGGATTATGTCTTTTCTCCGCTTTTCGGGTATGGCGTTGTAATAATGCAGCAAATGATTTCCAGCCCGGTCATAACGGCCCAGTTGAAAATAATTGTTCCCAATATAAAGCGGCACGTCGGAATTTTGAAAATAAACATCTTTGTCTTTGGAAATCAGTTGTTCCAGCATTTTCAAAGATTCGTTGAAAAAATTTTGTTCATATCGAATTTTAGCGACTTCAATCTGGGTTTTATTTCGAATCATGGGCACGTCATTTGTTTCCAAAACATTCTCCAGAAGAAGCAGGGCCTGATTCATCCGGCCCGTGGTCTGATAAATCTTTGCTGTTTCCAGCATGGCCCATCCGGAAATCAACGCATCCAAATCAGACTTGCTGGTTTGGGCCAATTTGTAATATGCCAGGGCTTCTGCATGGTTGCCCATGTTTCGATGCAGTCGTGCCAGCCCCAGCAGCGCCCCTCCCCTGTAGGGAGAATCCGGGTACCGGTTCAACACCTCTTCAAAAACCTGCGTCAATTCCGGGTAGTGTCCGGCAGGATCATCCGCATAAAGTTCTTGGAAAATATCAATCAGTAGAAACCGGGCTTTTTCCGCATATGGGCTTTCCGAATACCGGTTCAAGATTTGCTGTACCTTGTTGCGGGCCATGGCCCACTGCCGGTTGTCAAACAGGATCATCGCTTCCTGAAAAAGCCGGCTCTCCGGAGTTGTGAGTGGATCGGTCATCTCATCCAATAATTGCCGGATGATATGTGATGTTTCAAGAAAAGGTGTTTCTAAACGTACCGGGTCATTCCGGACCGAATCAGCCTGATCCATGAAGATCACCGGTGGGATTCCAGAAATTGCCACACGATCCAGAATCAGGAGCAAAACAACCGCCCCGAATATGAGAAACTTTTTAAATTTTGTCATAAAATTGACTCCCTGGTACCTGATTTCCATCGGCACCCGCAGTGTTCCTGGATTCAAAGGCCCTCTCTGCCGACCCGTCGAAAACCGGGCACCGTCTTTCTGAAAGGAGAAAAGCAAGAAAAATGCCAGACAAACAAAAATCGTCATACGTCGGTATTATACAGGAAATCCAAAAAGAAATAAGGAATTTTGTCGCAACAGCCAGTGGCGGAAATGTCAAATTATCGACATTATTTTTGACTGCCGTATCTAAGAATCAATAGAGGAAATATTGTGTTTTTTGATTTTTTCAACCAAGGTGGTTCGTTTGATTTTAAGCATCCGGGCCGCTTTTGCCTTGACCCCGTCACTTTTTTCAAGGGCATGGCTGATCATCCGGGTTTCATAGGCCTTGACCGCGTCGGCCAGATTCATATCGTTTTCCAGCATCGGCAGTTCTTTGTCAACGGCATGGGGATCAGCGGCATCAAAGATATCGACATCACTCCCTGCATAAAAATGTTCCGGCAAATCGGTCAATGCCACCACCGGATTTTCACACAAAATAATGAGTCGTTTGATCAGATTTTCCAGTTCTCTGACATTGCCCGGCCAATCATAACCTACCAGTGCGGCCATGGCTTCTGAAGAAAACGACTGGATCCGTGTATCCTGGTCTTTCTGGAATTTTTTCAAAAAAAAGTCCACCAGCAGCGGAATATCAGAACTTCGCCGGGTCAATGGGGGCACATGAATGGGGATCACGTTCAACCGGTAAAAAAGATCTTCCCGAAACGTACCATCTTTCACTGCTTCAGCCAGGTCTTTGTTGGTGGCGGCAATGATCCGGGCCTTGACATCTATGCTCTGGGTCCCCCCCACCCGTTCAAAACTTTTCTCCTGAAGGACCCGTAGGAGTTTGACTTGCAGCAGCGGGCTCATTTCCCCCACTTCATCCAGAAATATAGTCCCTTCTCCGGCCAGTTCAAACCGGCCCACCCGTTTTTTGTGGGCCCCGGTGAACGCGCCTTTCTCGTGTCCGAAAAGCTCACTCTCCAAAAGCGCTTCAGGAATGGCGCCGCAATTAACCGCCACAAACGGATGTTGTTTCCGGCGGCTGAATCGATGAACGGTCCGGACGATGAGCTCTTTGCCTGACCCCGAAGCACCGGTCACCAGAAGCGTATTATCCGTGTCTGCCACTTTTTGAACCAGACCGTGAATTTTTTTTATGGCCGAGGATTCGCCGATAAAATCATCATAACTGTACCCGGTGGAACCGGACTGTTTTCTTGCTGCTTCTTTTTTCTGAAGCCGGGAAAGTTTCAGCGCATTTTCAACATGATTCAGCAGTTCCCGGAAACCCACGGGTTTGGTTATAAAATCAAACGCGCCTTTTTTCACGGCGGAAACCGCACCCGGGATACTGCCGTAACCTGTGAGAAGAATACACAATGTTTCCGGTGTATGGGCGATGATATGATCCAGAACCTGCATACCGTCCGGATCCGGCATGTTCAGGTCGGTAATCACCAGATCAAACGCCCCGGGGACCAGATCCGATATCGCAACCCGGCTGTCCTGATGGACTGTCACATCATATCCGCCCCTGGTTTTAAGCATATCTTCGAGCAGATTCAGAATCTCGGGATCATCATCCAGAATCATTATTTTTTCGGTGACTTTCATGTAACTCCTTTGTCGTTTACAGAAAATCACCCCGATGAAATTTGACCGTGGCAACCCGGGCCGTGAGTGACAATTCATTGACCCAGTCCATCAACGCCTCATCCCGGGAAAACCGGGCATTGGCTTTTTCCTCAAGCCGGGTCACTTCATGGTCGATGGCTTCCACCAGCGGTGCCATCTGTTTCAATGTTTTGCCGGGATTTTCCAGATCAGCGGCATAGGTTTCCAGCAATGTCAGGATTCCGTCTCCCTGGGACAGCATCCGGGCTTTATCGTCTGTTTTGCCTGATTCCAGAGACATCTCAGATGTTTTTTGAAGTGCGGCAAGCTCCTTGTTGAACACATGATCAAATGCCGTCGAAGTGTCCCGGGATGGAGAAGCTGTCTGCCGGTATCCGTTCAAAGGAATATCAATACCATAAATCTTCATACATGCCCTCCTGCCGGCATCAGCTGCCGAAAACCTTTTCCAGTTTCTGGGTAATGGTTTCAGCGGTAAACGGTTTGACCACATAGTTGTTCACCCCGGCCTGGACCGCCTGGACGATGTTATCCTTCTGGGCTTCCGCCGTTACCATGACAAAAGGGATTCCCTTGAGCGCATCATCGGATCGAATCGCTGTCAGCAGGTCCAGACCGGTCATCTCCGGCATGTTCCAGTCACACATGATTAAATCGATTTTCTGATTTTTCAGGACTTTCAGTGCATTTTTGCCGTTGTCCGCTT
Source organism: Desulfotignum sp. (assembly GCA_011390695.1). The sequence goes on along the minus strand of JAABRW010000156.1, from coordinate 199 downwards.
CATAAATGTGAGTGAAGCCGATCTGAACGAGAATATTTTTCAAAATTCGTCTCATGGTCGCAAAATCATCGACAATCAGCACTTCCATATTGAGATCCATAGGATAACCGCCCTTTTCTTAATCTGCTGTTAATCAGGTACCTTGTTTCTGTCCCGAAGGAGGCTGCATGTCCGGCAATGTCGCCATCCCAGACCATCC
>JAABRW010000155.1 GCA_011390695.1 Desulfotignum sp. | reverse complement strand
CGGTGCGGCCATGCCGGATGCCGGGGTACCTCTCAATGAAACAGCTGTGGATTCGCCGGATTCTCCGGCACAGGACCAGCTTCAGGAAACTGCAGGAGAAGAAAACCTGTCTCTGGATGTAACACCTGGTGCCCGCTCCATCCACACATTTGCCAGGGGGCCTGAGCCGGGAACCTTTCTTCACGATATCCTGGAATGGGCTGCGCATACAGGATTTGACCGGGTAATCCTGGACCCTGCCGCCACCCGGGACAAGATCAAAAGTCTTTGTATCCGCAGGGGATGGGACTTGTGGTCCGGTGTCCTTTCCGACTGGCTTTTGAAATTGCTTCAAACCCCTTTGCTTCTGCCTGAAACTGCCATTACCCTGTCCGGTCTTGGAACAGATCTATGCCGGGCGGAAATGGAGTTTCTGTTTGCAGCACACCAGGTGGACATCCGTTATCTGGACCGGTTGGTGACCGATGCAGTGCTGCCGGGCATTGTCCGCCCTGTGTTGCGGCAGGACCGGGTTAACGGCATGCTCAAAGGGTTTATTGATCTGGTATTCTGTTATGAGGGCCGGTATTTTGTCCTGGATTACAAGTCCAACTATCTGGGAGAAGATGAGAATGCCTATGACCAGGATGCCATGGCCCATGCCATGGCAGGGCACCGGTATGATCTTCAATACCTGCTGTATACGCTGGCCCTTCACCGGCTGCTCAACACCCGTCTTGCAGGTTATGACTACGAAAGGGATGTGGGCGGTGTTGTGTATCTGTTTTTAAGAGGGGTGAACAAATCCGGCAAAGGTGTCTATGCAGACAAGCCCCCGGCAAGCCTGATCAATGAACTGGATAAACTGTTCAAGGAAAAAGAATCCCATGATGCCCCTATCTGATTTGTTCGACCTGATTCATACCTGGACCGCACGGGGCTGGCTCAGACCCATTGACCGGGCTTTTGTGATGTTTTTACACCGCCAGGATCCTTCCGCCTCTTCACTGGTGCTTCTCGGGGCGGCCCTGGCCAGCCACCAGCTGGGGCGGGGTCATATCTGCCTGGATATGGACAGTGCTTTGGCCGATCCCGATGGTACCCTTTCTCTTCCACCGGAAGGAGAGACAGGAGAGAATATGCCTGCCAAGCCCTCCCGGATTCTATGTGACTTTACCAAAGAGATCTGGGTAGATGATTTTTCCAGGTCGGCTCTGGTGGGCAAGGACACGGAAACAACCCCCCTGGTTCTGCAGCAGGGCCGCCTCTACCTGCGGCGGTATTGGCAGTATACCCGGCAGGTGGCCCGGGAAATACGCGACAGGGCGGGACAGACACTCCCGGTGCCCGGAGATTTGGAGCGTCGTCTGGATGCACTGTTTGCCGGGTTGAGAAGCCCTGAAGAAAAGAAAAAACAAACCATCCATTGGCAGAGCGTGGCAACGGCTATCGCTGGCGCTTCCAGGTTCAGTGTGATCTCCGGAGGACCCGGGACCGGCAAAACCACCACCGTGGTGCAGATACTGGGCCTGCTTCAGAAGATCGCCGGGGAGCAGGGCAGGGTGCTTCGGATTCGCCTGGCCGCCCCAACGGGAAAGGCTGCCGCCCGGCTCACAGAATCCATATCCTGGGCCAAGGCCTTATTGCCGGAACAATTTCAGGCCCATATGCCCACCGAGGTCGCTACCCTTCACAGGCTTTTGGGTACCCGTCATGATACCCGGCAGTTTGTCCACAACCGGAACAACCGGCTTCATGTAGATCTTCTGGTGGTGGACGAGGCTTCCATGATCGATCTTGAAATGATGGATGCCCTGCTGGGCGCCTTACCACCCCATGCGCGGCTGATACTTTTGGGTGACAAGGACCAGCTGGCATCGGTGGAAGCCGGATCCGTTCTCGGGGATATCTGCACCAATGCATCAAATCCCGGCTATCGGCCGGAAACCGTTGATTTCATCAAAAAGGCCACTGGATATGACCTGTCAGCATTTTCAGGTCCCGGAACCAGCATGGACCAGCGGATCGTGGTGTTGAGAAAAAGCCACAGATTCCATGAAAACAGCGGTATCGGTGATTTGGCCCGTGCAGTGAACCAGGGCGATGGAAAACAGGTCTCTCAGATATGGGAAAAAGGGTATACCGACATTTCCCGGCTCGTGATCCATTCCTGTGAAGATGCAGGATTTCGCAGCCTGGTACTGGACGGCAATCCAAAAGCCTTTCCGCATGCTGTTGAACAGCCCGCCGGGTACCGGAAGTATCTTGAGATTATGGCGAGAGGATCCCGGGCCTGGCCGACGGAGGAACACTGGTTCAGGGCCGTACTGGAAAATTTTAACCGGTTTCAGCTGCTGAGCCCCGTTCGCAAAGGAGATTGGGGTGTGGAAGGACTCAATTATATAACAGCCCGGATTCTCTACAATGCCGGGCTGATACGGGCCACCCGGGGATGGTATCCGGGCCGGCCGGTGATGGTCACCCGGAACGACTATAGTCTGGGCCTTATGAACGGGGACATCGGCATTGTCCTTGAAGTGAGAAATGACAGCCAAAAGCACAGTGAAGGAGGAACCCTGCCTGAAAAGGCACAGCGGGTGGTATTTCCCATGGCGGATGGCTCCTTGAAACAGGTGCTTCCCTCACGGCTCGGATCCGTGGAAACCGTCTATGCCATGACCGTTCATAAATCTCAGGGGTCGGAGTTCGACCATACAACCCTGGTCATGCCCGATACCATGAGTCCGGTGTTGACCCGGGAACTTATCTACACCGGCATCACCCGGGCGCGGTCCTTTTTTACCCTGGCAGGAACATCAAGCAACCTTCTGGCTGCAGCAGTCAAACAGCGGACTCACAGGGCCTCCGGCCTTGGGGATTTATTATTCCAAGGTGACAGCATAACGACTGGTGCCCTGGATTCGAATTACTGTAAGAGTTTTTTTCGACGGTAAGCTTTCAGCGGCTTACCACCTCACAATTCAATAACGATTGAAAACGGCCGCCGGCCCACCAGAATTTTGATAATATCTTTCCGGGCATACGGCATGACACGATCAACAAAAATCCCTACAGCAGGGGCATGGCCGGCATGGCTGCAAGAATCCGCTGCTGTCTTTTTTTCAGGTACGGGCTGGGATCAGTGGGCGACCATTTGTGGGGACTGGGCAGGATCGCTGCCATCAGGGCTGCCTGCTCTCTGGTCAGATTGGCGGCATCTTTTGCAAAATGGGCGCGTGCCCCTGCCTGGGCACCCACAATCCCGGTGCCCCAGTCCACAGTGTTCAAATAGATTTCCAGGATACGCGCTTTGTCCCATACCAGTTCCATGAGGACCGTGTACCAGGCTTCTGCCAGTTTCCGCAAAGGGTTTCTGGTGGCCGGCAAAAACACGGATCTGGCAGCTTGCATGGTGATGGTGCTGGCACCTCTGGGGGATTCTCCTTCCAGAACATTATTAAAAACGATTTTTATCTCTGCAAAATCAAATCCGTGGTGGGTCAGAAACCGCTGGTCTTCAGCGGCAATCACGGCCTGTTTTAAATGGGGTGAAATCTTGGAAAGGTTCTGCCATCCGTAGGAAGGCACAACATAAGGGGCATCAAACAATTCATGGCGCAGCCGCTCCCAGACCATATTGACGGTGAACGGCGGATCAATGTATTTCAATACCGCAACCTGGAACAAAGACAGGCAGACCAGAAGCAGAAAAAGCTTTAAAATACTTTTGAGAAGCCATCTGAAAAATGAACGGGGCTGTTTTTTTTTCATAACAATGTCTTTCATTTTTACAGAATCCTATCGGCAATACAGCAGGTTGTCAATCCTGCACTGGTTTGTTGATTTTCTATTAATAAAGGATGTTTTATTTCTTTTAACCCGATTGTGAATATGTTATTTATAAAAGTTTTGAATGCATTGCCATATATTGTGACAGCCGCCCCCGCATAGATTGTTTTCGGGCGGGCGGTATGGGGATAACAGGCAGGAATGTCTGCTGACAAAAGAGGAACCAATGGAAGAGATCACCAGCAAAAGCCATTTTATCGAATCCATCATCAGAACGGATGTGGAAAATCACAAAAACGACGGCAGGGTGGCCACCCGGTTCCCGCCGGAACCCAATGGATACCTGCATATCGGCCATGCCAAATCCATCTGCCTGAATTTCAACATGGCCAAAAAATTCAACGGCCACTGCAACCTGCGGTTTGATGATTCCAATCCGGCAAAGGAAAAACAGATCTATATCGATTCCATTGAATCCACCGTGCACTGGCTGGGCTTTGACTACGGCAGGGCCTTGTTTGCCTCGGATTATTTTGACCGGCTCTACGTATTTGCCGAAGAACTCATAGAAAAAGGCCTGGCCTATGTGTGCAGCCTGCCCGGTGAAGAGATCAGAGCCTTTCGGGGCACCTTGACCGAACCGGGCAAAAACAGCCCTTTCAGGAACCGG
>JAABRW010000154.1 GCA_011390695.1 Desulfotignum sp. | reverse complement strand
AACCGGTCTGTATCAGGGGCACCCGGAAAGATGCCGGCCATGGAAACCACGGCAATATGCTGGGCATGGGATGTCATAGGGGGTCATATAATGGAGAAAAGTGCTGGTTGCAAGATATCCGTGTAAAAATTGTGTAAAACAGACCGGATATTTTTTCGGGTAGATCAGGTGAACAAAAGGAAAAATCCCTGAAACACGGGCCGGAGAAGCAACAGTGCAGTGATGCCCATCAGGCAGACGGACAGGATCTGGTCTCCTGCACCTTCCCGGCGCTGGTCATTGTAGCCCAGTATCCATCCCAGGGCCATGCCCCCCAAAAGCCCCCCGCCATGGCCCCAGTTGTTGATGTTGGGCAGCAGAAAACCGATAAGCGCCAGGCTGACGATCCATCCGGAGGTCTGCTGAAACACCTGCCGGCCCCAGGGGCCGCCCCGGGATTTCCCGAAATAGAGCAGGGCACCGATCAGGCCGCACAAACCTGATGAGGCCCCGATGGTCAGGGGGACATTGCCTAAAAAGGAAAGCAGAAAACCGGCGGCACCGGAAATGGTGTAGATGGTGAACATGCGGAACACGCCGTATTCGGCCATGACCAGCGGGGCCACTGTCTTGAGTGCCATCATGTTGAACAGAATGTGCAGAAGACTGCCGTGAAGCCAGTTGGCTGTGATCAGCGACCCCCATGCCTGGTAACTTTCAATGGGCAGACGGCCGGATGCACCCATGAAAATCAGGGCATCAAGGGAAGGGCTCAGGGCGGTAAAAGGGTTGAAACCGGTGTGCATGGATTTGCCGCTGAAAAAAAGCGTCACTATGAACAAGGCCACATTGGTGTACAAAATGGTTTTCAGTACCCGTGACGGGGAAAAAGCGGATGTGTATGGGGTCAAAAAATGCATGGATATCAATACCTGGTTTAAGGGGGTGTTCTATAATGAGGGAAAAGCTTTTACAAAGATTTCTTCCAGGGCATCGTTGATAAAGGTTTCCAGTTTTTTTCGTGAAAAAACAAGCTCGGTGCGTTCAAGGGTCAGGACAACGGGAATGGTGGAGAGCCGGCCCTTGTCCGGGGTACCCTGGTGAAAGGTCACATCAATGATGAGTGTCATCTCGGTGGTGACGCCGGTTTTCACAGCCCGGCACGCAAACCGGTTGATGTCTGCTGCAAATACATGGGCGAATTCTTGAGGCATCCGGGATACCCCTTCGGCAGTGGCAGGCCAGGGGGGCAAAAGAACAACAGAAAATCCCCTTTGTTCCAGAAATGTGCGGAAGACCCTTGTCATGGCCGCGGAAAGGTCCTGTCCGGTGACCGCATAAATTTCCTGTCTGTCACCCCACAGCTGCCGGTATCCTATATGTCCTTTTGTGGTGTCTGAGCGTTTGTCATTAAACCGGCTCAATCCAGCAGACTGCTGTCTGTCTTTGACCGGATGGGCGGTCGAGTAGGACAGGTTCAGGTATTTGGGGCCGGGAGCGGCACATCCGGACAAAAAGAACAGGCAGAATGCCAAAAAAAACAGTGATCCGAAAAGAGACAAAGTTGCGGCACACAATTGTATGAAAGATGGTTTCATGGGACATGTTTTCCCTGATTTTTCAGAAAATTAATCGGAAGCGGCATCGGTTTCGGAAGCGGCATCGGTTATGGTAACGGCGGCCAGGTATTCCTTGACTGCCCCCAGGGTGAGAGAAAACATTTTGCTCCCGGTGAGAATAACCATGGGATTGTCCGGGCATCCGCAGGCTTCTGCAAAGGCCGGCCCCATGACAGCGGCCGGGTCTGTGGTACCCTCCGGATTGGCCTGCAGGTTCTCGATATAGATGTCCAGCCGTTCTTTGAGAATATTGAAATAATCAATCTCATGTCCGGTGGTGGTTTGGGTGAGGGTGGAAATGTTTTGTGATATCTCTTTTATCATGCGCCAGAAAGATTCTGACAAAGGGGTTTTGTTTTTGTCGCCCGCAGGCATGAAAAAGGAAATTCCCCACCCCGCACTCAGAATCTTGAGAATGCCCAGTTCATATTCAATGGTGGTCAGGTTCAGGCCGGCATCTTCGGGCAAAGCTGCCAGCATCTCTTTGAGATCCGTCCTGTCAATGGCAAATGCGGCCAGGTTCTGGGCGGTTTCCTGTATACTGAGGTGCTGCTGCTCTGGTTTGGTCATAAACACTTCCTTTGGGGTATACAAAATATATGAATTGTGTAATATAATACACCATTAAACAGCAAATATCCAGAATACAAAGAGGTAAATATTGGCACAGATAAAAATAGCGCTGAAACTGTTTGTGACCCTGGCTGAATTTGCCCCGGAAAATGCCGACAATTTCTCTGTACAGGAGGGCACCACCGTGGAAATGCTTATCAGGGCGCTGAACATTCCCGCAGATACTGTGAAACTGATTTTTGTCAATGGCAGAAAACAGGATACAACCTATGTGCTCAAACCCGGAGACCGCCTGGGACTGTTTCCCCCGGTGGGAGGAGGATGATGTCCATGTCCATGGGACCAGAACGGTATGCACGCAATTTTGATACCCTGACCCGGACAGAACAGGAGCAACTGGCATCTGCAAGGGTGTCGGTGCTGGGTCTGGGGGGCCTGGGGGGCGGGGTGTGTGAAATGCTGGCAAGAATCGGGGTGGGCCATATGACCCTGATTGACGGTGATGTATTTGATGCCAGCAACTTGAACCGGCAGCTCTTGTGCACAGAAGCGCTTGTGGGTACACCCAAGGCTGAAGCTGCCAAAGATCGGATTTGTGCTGTAAATTCCCTGGTGCAGGTTACCCCTGTGGCTGCATATGCGGATAAGACCAATCTTTTTGACATGATCACAGGATCCGACCTGGTGGTGGACTGTCTGGATTCCATCCATGTCAGGTTCATGCTCCAGGATGCGGCAAAAAAAGCACAGATCCCTGTGGTGGCAGGCGCCATCGCCGGTGTGTCCGGGCAGGTGACGGTTTTTTTTCCCGAAGACAAAGGATATGAACTGATTTATGGAAAAAGGGATCACCTGCCTGCCGCAGGCATTGAATCGCGCACCGGCAACATTTCCTATTGTGCCCTGATGGTGGCTGCTGTCCAGGCCTCGGAATGCATCAAGGTGCTGCTGAACAGGGGAGATATCCTGCGGAACAAACTGCTGATAATGGAATTGTGGTCCAACTCTTTTGAGATCATGGATCTTGCATAACCAGATCCTGTATAATACCAAACCAACCATAATTAAGGATGGTCAGGCATGTACGCAAAAGCAGCTGATATTATAGCAAACGCCAGGCGGTGTGTGGCATTTACCGGTGCCGGCATTTCCGTTGAAAGCGGGATCCCGCCTTTCAGGGGGGAAAACGGCCTGTGGAACCGGTATGATCCCACCACCTTTGATATCCGGTATTTCCATCAGAACACCCGGGAGTCCTGGACAGCCATCAGGGAAATTTTTTATGACCTGTTCGGCAAGGTGCGGCCCAATGGGGCCCATTATGCCCTGGCGGAACTGGAAACTACAGGGATGGTAAAAAGTGTCATCACCCAGAATGTGGACAACCTGCATTATGATGCCGGCAGCCGGGTGGTGCATGAATTTCACGGTTCTTTGAAAAAACTGGTCTGCCTGTCCTGTCACAGCCGATGCGCTATTTCAGATATCGACCTGGCACTTCTGCCCCCCAGATGCAGCCTTTGCCAAGGTGTTCTCAAGCCGGACGTAATTTTTTTCGGGGAACCCATCCCTGAGCCTGCCCGGACCCAATCTTTTGCAGAAACAAGCCGGGCAGACTGTTTTCTTCTCATCGGCACCACCGGCACGGTGGCACCGGCCAACCTGATTCCCGGTGCTGCAAAATCCAATGGTGCTGTCATCATTGAGATCAATCCCACGCCGTCAGAATATACAAATCATGTGACAGATATTTTTCTTAAAGCCCGGGCCTCTGAAGCCATGGAAGGCCTGGTGAAAGAAATAGACCGCCGGCAGCAATAACCAAAAATTATGTAACAACCATGGCCTGAGAGACCAAAACAAATGAAGAAAGCAAAAACAGCCCTCGGTATAAACTTAACACTTTCATATGATCAAGGAGGATGCAATGTCTGAAGATTGTCTTTTTTGCAGGATTGCGAACAAAGAAGTTGAAACCGAGTTTTTATATGAAGACGACACCTATGTGGTATTCAAGGATATCAATCCGGCTGCACCGGTTCATCTGCTGCTGGTTCCCCGGTGCCATATCCGGAGTATCAACGACCTTGCGCCTGCCCATGAATCACTGGTAGGGGGACTTTTTTCCCTTGCTGCAAAAATGGCAAAAGAACAGGGGGTGGACAAATCCGGATACAAGCTTTTGTTCAATGTTGAAAAAGGCGGGGGCCAGATGGTGTTTCATCTGCATCTGCACCTGATCGGGGGATGGCAGCGTTGAATACACGAGGGAGAAAAATATG
>JAABRW010000153.1 GCA_011390695.1 Desulfotignum sp. | reverse complement strand
TCTGTGGTGCCCGGGAGATTCCCGGGGTTGATCCGGCAGCGGCAAGAGGTCATTTTCTTGCGGGATTTCGGTATATTCTGGTGGATGAATACCAGGACATTGACCAGCGGCAGTACCGGCTGCTAAGATTCGAATAGTGTAACGCCATCCCCCTGAATCAGTGACAAAATAATGTAACGGGTTTACCCTGCCGCAAGACCCCGCCAACCCTAAAGAACACATACCCCGCTATCCCGCCTATATCCCGCCGCTGTTGCCCAATATTCCATTTTGCGTGTATTTTTTGTCTGATTTTAACCTGGGAGATTTTAAAATGGCAAAAAATATACGTGGAAAACGTCCCTGCTGTATTTGCCGGAAATGGTTTCAGCCCATTGCGCAGCAGAAAGGACGGCAAGTCACGTGCAGTCCGGCATGCCAAAAAGAACACCATCGAAGACAATGTGAACAATGGAACAGGAAAAACAAAGCATATTTCAAGAACAACTATCTGTCTGATACGATCCAGGCGATCGATGAACAGGAGCAATCCAGGCCGCCACCGATTGATAATCAGGCACGACCGAACCATTCACCGGTCACTTTTTTACCACAATCACGTCAAACGAAACCAATCCTGCCAATGGATGTCATCGTGACTCATATGGGGAAAAAATACGCCGTCATAATCCAATATCTTGTTTTTCAAATCACCCGTCATGTTTATTCCGGACCATCCGGTTATACATGATATTATTACCCGCCATCCCCCACTGATCAATTTACGATTTTAAGACTCAAGATAAGCATAAAATATTGTAATATATATAGATTTTAACAAAGTAATCCGATTTTGATCGATATCCATTCCGGTTGGTGATTTTTCAAGACCCATGATCAGGGCAACCTACTGTTAATATTAGTGGATTTCCACCAAGTAATCGCTTTTTGATTTTAAGAGGCATCATTAATATAACTCACTGATAATTATTATGATACAGCCAGACTAATCCCATTGTCTGTTCAAGAGGCAAATGACACGGAATTTTGCCGGTGATATAAACAGGGCATCTTGAAACAAACAGACAAAGGAGATGTTTTATGAAAGCAAAAGTCAGGTTCTCATCCCGGGAGTTATTTGATCTGAGAAATAACATACCGGTGGATATGTTGATCAGAGATCGGTTGCAGATTCCCACAAAGATCAGGGACAATTATTTCCGTTTTCTGTGCCCTTTGTGCAATGAATTTCAGACAGCAGTTAATCCGAACACCAATCTGGCCAGGTGTTTTCGGTGTGAAAAAAATTTTAATACCATCGATCTGGTCATGGCCGTCAGGGGATGCGGATTCAAAGACAGTGTGTTGTATTTGAGAACCCTGAGCAAGCCGCAAAAAGTACCGGCAGATGCACTGAAAGCCCTTGCCGCCGGTATCGGAAGGCCTGTGCCGTGACTGCAAAAGAGCAAAAACGGCTGACTCGGCTGGAGTCCCTGATCTCACGCAATCAGGAGCATTTTTGTGAGACCGGCCGGGCATTGAAAGAAATCCGGGACAACCGGTTGTACAGACTGGCATTGTTCGACACATTTGAAGCCTATACCCGGGCGCGCTGGGATATAAGCCGTGCCCATGCCTACCGGCTGATCAACTATTGTGAGGTAATCCACAATTTGTCTCCAATTGGAGATGTTCTTCCGGCCAATGAATCCCAGGTCCGCCATCTTGCGCAATTGAGGCCCATGGAACAGCGCCGGGTCTGGAAAGATTTTCTGGACAGCGGCAACGAACTGACTGCGCAGAATATCAAACGGTTCATTACCGCACGGGGCATGAAAAAGTCGGATCCGCCGGATTTGAGCGACCGGATTTCTGAAGAATACATGGCTGCGGTCAAGGTGATGCTTGAGCAGGTCCGGACAGCCCGGAGCGATCAGTGGCGGAAAACATCCCGGCAGGCGGCCCTGATCTGGCACCGGGTCATACAGGAGCATATTTTGTCAAAAGAGGCCGGCAATGGATGACCTGAGCATTGACGATCGGTTCTATCTGCTGCTCCACAAAAAGATCATGAACAAGACCGGATCTGCCAGGCGAAGGGCCAAAAAATACTACAAGGACCAGTACCGGAAAACCGGCATTATTCCCCGGCCGCTGTTCCTGGCGGAAAAAGGGATAATGGAGGGCCGCAAATGCAGCGGCCGTACCCGGTCCCTGGATGAAGCTGTCAAAATACGGTTTATAGAAATGGTCAAAGCCTCCTGCGATCCCTTGTCCCCGGGATTTATTTTTATCACCCGCAAGGCCAGAACCATCAAAAATTACCACTACTGGCTGGAGCAGGAATTTTGTCGGTCCATCAGTCTTCAGGCGCTGCGCCGGTTTGTAAAAAGTGAAAATCTCAAGGTCTACCTTGAAAAGCCGGATACTGATGAAGATATCCCGGTCAAACACACCTTTAAGTCGGAACCGGTATTTGCCCTGATCCAGATTGACGGCTGTCGGTTCCGGTATATCAAAATCAGAAATGAAGGCAACTGGCAGGCCCCGCAGGTCATTGAAATATTTGATACCGGGTCCCGTCATATGTTCGATCTGGATGCCTGGTTTGAAGAAACCAGCATGAATACCCTGGAGCTGTTTACCCGGTTTTTACAGGGAACCCAATTTCCTTTGGCCACCATCTGCATCCGGCCGGACAATGCCAAAGGATTTTTAAACCTGAAAAGACCCATCAACGCATTGAATACGGAGCATTCCACGCCGGGTGGATTTTATATGAAATCCGATTTTTCACGGATTCATTCCCCCAAAGACAAAGCACACCTTGAATCGACCCACAGAAGTCTTCACAATTTTGAAATACGGGTCATCAAGGTGTTCGAAGACCGGATTGCCAAAACTGTTCCCACCACCATTTTCAATCAGGGAAAAAAAGAAACCATTACCGTGACGTTCCTGGACATCACCCTCCAGGATCTGAGAGACAGCGGTCTCATTGAAGAATACCGAAACGAACATAACCAGAACAAACACTATTTCAGTGAGAACGGCCGGATCGAGACATGGGTCCCGGAACAAAAAATGGAACGGTTTTTATCGGAACAGACGGGTACTCTATACTTCTCCCCCGATCAGGTGCAGCAATATTTGAAATACGGCTTTGATAAAATCAAGGCCACGGTATCCAAAAACAGGACCATCCGTCATGCCAGACAAAATTATTACGTGACCATCGGGGCGAACATGTTCAGCAGGCATAAAAGTACCCCGGTGAAAATATCGTTATACAGGGACAAATTGTATATTTTCGAACCGGGCGAAGATGGTGTTCTCCTGGGTGAAGCCCTTGCCTGTCAACCGTTTGAAGGCTCACCAAATATCACGGACTTTCATCTGCCAACGGATGAGCTTACCAAAATCAGCCAATTTCTGGAACAACACAGTATGGTTATCGACCGGCCGACCCTGATCGAGCTCTATTACAGAGGTATCGATTTGAAAAAAACCAAAACGATTTACCTGCAAAATCAGCAGCGATACGACACCTACATGAAAAAAATGAGACAACCTGTTCAACAAAAAGGAAAGGCACTGTTCAATGCATTTGCGCTGGATTGCCACAAATCAATGCATGCCAATCATGTGGCCCCCTACGCCTCCCATGGAGATGCGACATGAAAGAGGATTTTATCAGTGACAAACGCCGGCTCTCTTATCTGAGGGCAACCTATGCCCGGATTTACCGGGGACAGAGCGTACTGATCGAGGGAGACTTCGGAGCCGGAAAAACAAAGTTCCTGCAATTGCTTCGTCCCAAGAAACTCTATGCCATATGGGTGGAATCCCTGTTCAATATTCATGAAACCCTGGCATCCATCCTCCGGGAATTGAACTATGACACCCGGGCCACCTATCGCCGGACCCCCCAGTACCTGAAAATGATCTGCGGGCTGTCCAACTGCTTCATTATCATTGATGAGGCCAATGATCTGGATACCCGGGTATGGCCGTACTTCAAACGGATTATCGATGCCGGTGTCCCGGTGGTTTTTGCCGGGCTGCCCAAGGTCCGAACCTGGCTGAGCCACAATCATCCAGATATTCTAAGCAGATTGAAAACCCTGATTCTATACCCCATCGTGGTGGAAGATTTTATCTCGGAATATAAAGACTTCCAGCCGGAGGCCATCGAACAGATTTATATGGCGGTCAAAGGCGATATGCGCAAGTTCGACGAAATCTGTACAGACTGCCGGGACAGGGCAAAGGAATTGAAGTATCAGTTTGTGGACATCAATCTTGCCCTTGAATTTATATCCGACCTGCCTCCCCAGTAATCCATAAAAAAACGCACGACCTCATATTGGCCATTTACCGATTTGTCGGCAGATGGCCAATTCTCATGGCAATCATATGCTCATCGGGAACTCATTATCTTCATTTTTTTTCATCATGTCATCCGGGCGCTGAA
>JAABRW010000152.1 GCA_011390695.1 Desulfotignum sp. | reverse complement strand
ATATCTTCGGGAAAAAAACTTGCAGGATCGGTTCGAAATGGTCGCTGTTGCCAATGTATCCGAAGGGCTGCGGCGCACTGCTTTCGGCCAGATCGATGCGTTTGTGGAAAACCTGGCCGTGGCTGCCTATTATATTGAACTGGAAGGCATTCCCAACCTGCGGGTCGCTGGCACCACCGATTACCGGTTTGCATGGTCTATCGGTGTCAGCCGGGAATATCCTCTGCTTTACAGTGCCATAAACAAAGCCATGGAACAGATTTCCGCCGATGAAATGACCGCCATCCGCAAAAAGTGGATTGCCATGGAAGTTGATTTCAAAATGGACCCGAAAACCCGGCGCAATCTGATCCTGACAGCTCTCTTCATTTTTCTGCTGCTCGCAGGGTTGACCGGCATCACCATTTTCCTTAAAAGACGTCTGGATCAGAACATTGCCGGTTTAAAAAAAAGTGAAGAAAAATACCGCCGGCTTTTCGATAATGCGGTTGAAGGTGTTTTCCAGACAACTCCGCACGGCGGTTTTCTTTCCGCCAACCCATCGCTGGCCAGGATTCTGGGATATAATTCCGCCAGTGAGCTTATCGGACATTTACAGGATATCGGAAAACAGCATTACCTGAATCCTGAAGACCGTAAGGCCTTCGAACGGATTATGGAGACCGACGGGGCAACCAGCGACTTTGAAGTGCAACTGCGTAAACGGGACGGTTCCTGTATATGGGCCAGCATCAAGGCCAGGGCTGCCAGGGATGAGGCAGGCGGCATGCACCATTTCGAGGGACTTCTGGAAGATATCACCGAACGTAAACATGTGGAAAAGGCGCTCAGGGAAAGCGAGGAACGTTACCGGACGATTCTCGATGAAATGTCGGAAGGGTATCATGAGGTGGATCTGGCTGGCAATTTCACTTTTTTCAACGAGGCCTTTCTCAACCTTTTCGGTTACAGCAGAGATGAAATGCTGGGTACCAATTACAGCTGCTATGCCGCAGACGAAGCGATTGCAAAAAAAATTTACCGTATCTATAACAAGACCTACCGGACAGGGGTGCCGATTCAAAACTGTGAATGGGACATCCTGCGAAAGGACGGAGAAAGGCGAACTCTCGAATTTTACGCGTCTCTGGTCAGGGATTCAAAAGGAATTCCCACCGGGTTCCGGGGGATTGTCCGTGACATCACACAGAACAAGCAGGCCGAAGCGGAAAGGGAAAAACTCCAAACCCAGCTTAATCAGGCCCAGAAGATGGAATCCGTAGGCAGACTGGCGGGTGGTGTAGCCCATGATTTCAACAATATGCTGGGTGTGATCCTGGGACATGCGGAACTGGCCCTCCAAAAAGCCCGAAACAAAAAAGATCCCTGTTCAAATCTGGAAAAAATTCAAACCGCTGCCCGGCGGTCGGCTGATCTGACAAAGCAATTGCTGGCATTTGCCAGAAAACAGATCATCGAGCCGAAACTACTGGATCTGAATTACACGGTTGAAAACATGCTCAGCATGCTGCGGCGCTTGATCGGTGAAGACATCGATCTGTCCTGGGTACCGGCCCGGAAATTGTGGCCGGTTAAAATGGACCCGACCCAGGTCGACCAGATCCTGGCCAACCTTTGCGTGAATGCACGGGATGCCATCGCCGGAGTGGGCAAGCTGACCATTGAAACCGGAATGAAAACCTTTGATCCGGCCTATTGTGCATACCATCCCGGCTTCATCCCCGGGGACTTTGTCATGCTGGCGGTCAGTGACAACGGCTGCGGCATGGATCAGGAAATTCAGGAAAATCTGTTTGAACCGTTTTTCACCACCAAAGATATCGGTAAAGGCACCGGTCTCGGTCTGGCCACCGTGTATGGGATCGTAAAACAGAACAACGGGTTCATTAATGTATACAGCGAACCCGGCCAGGGTTCCACCTTTAAAATTTATCTGCCTCGGCAACATTCGTCCGCTGAAGAAACGGCTTCAGCCGCCCATTCAGAAAGATCGATTCCCACCGGCAATGAAACCATTTTGCTGGTGGAAGATGAACCCGAGATTCTGGAAATGACCGGAACAATGCTTGAAGAAAAAGGATATTCGGTTTTATCCGCAGCATCCCCGACCACTGCAATTCAGATAGCCCGTGCCAGAACAGACAGAATACACCTTCTCATAACGGATGTAATCATGCCGGAAATGAACGGCCGGGACCTGGCTGAAAAGGTGAGAAATCTGTATCCGGAAATCGAACTGTTGTTCATGTCCGGATACACAGCCAATGTTATTGTCCATCAAGGAATGCTCAATGACGGGGTCGCTTTTCTACAGAAGCCCTTTTCAATCACTGAGCTGGCTGAAAAAGTGCGGGAGGTTTTGGATACTGCCATGTCTTTTCCGCAATAGAAAATTTTCAGGATCAGGGATTCATTGCCGCTGAAATCCGCTTCCCCCATCAGCCGGTCCCTGCTGCACTGGGAATTCCACTCCAACAAAGGCCATAGATTCGCATCACAGGACAAAACCTGATGCACCACATCGCCCGGGGATACTCCATCCTGGTGTTTGCCCGGGACCGGAAAAGGTCTGTTGCAACATAATTGCAAGATGGTTGATTTTTGGAGAACTGCATGATATGGCAAGAATTGTTGAGTTTTTGTGGGATCCAGCATTGTTGCAATATCTTAAAAAGTTGAAGTTGTCTCAAAATCTCAATTTGTTAGTTATGCAATTAGGTATTATCACCTATACGCTATTAGGGATTTTCCCTAATTGACATGAAGGCATTTCATTGATAAAGCTTTTGCGATTCTGTAACTATGGTTAAGCTTTGAAAGAGGTATCTTAACACAGGGGGAGCTTGAGTGACCTCAAAAGCAATATTCGCAGCCAATAGTATCGGACACATCGAAAAAATATGTGCTTCGGAAATTTAAAAAGGTCCTTATATGACAAAGAAACCCACTTATGAAGAATTGGAAAGACGGGTTCAGGAACTGCAAAAAAGCGAGATTTATTATCGTACTCTTTTCGAAAACGTTAATGATGCAGTCCTGGTACATGAAATCGGCTTTGACGGAAAGCCCGGCAAATTCATCGACGCAAACAGTGTCGCCCTCAAACGTCTTGGGTACACTCATGATGAATTACTGAAACTGAAACCCAAGGATATTACGACTGAGAATGGTTACAAAGAACTCTCCAAAGCCAGGGCAAACGTTATTTCCAACAGTGCCGCCATCTTCGAGACCACCCATTATTCCCGAAACGGCCGCCCGATCCCTGTCGAAAGCCACGTCAGCGTTGTGGAACTGGCGGGACAAAGAGTCGCTGTCTCGGTTGTCCGGGACTTGAGTAAACGCAAGCGGGTAGAGGAAGATCTGCAAAAATCCGAAGAACAATTTCGAGATCTTTATGATAATGCGCCGGTAGGATATTTCGAATACGATCTTCGGGGAAATATCACTCGGGTGAATCATACCTACTTATGGATGCTGGGTTATACCGCTGAAGAGGTTATCGGTCAGCCGTGCTGGAAGTTCATTGTCGATGAAGTTGCCCGCGAGCAAATCATGGCTAAACTGGACGGACTCAGGCCTCCGGCTATTGGCTTGGAGCGCACTTACCGACGTAAAGATGGAACAACTTTTCCCGTCTTGTTTCAAGATCGGCTTCTGTTGGATGAAGACTGTCACATCAAGGGTATCCGAACTGCCATCCAGGATATCACCGACCGCAAGGATGCGGAAAAATCCTTGAAAGAAAGAGAGGAGAGCCTACAGGCAATCCTTGATAACAGCCCTACTCTGATTTGTGAGTATGATCTTGAGGGTTGGTATATACGTGTGAATCAAGCAGTTACAAAACTGTTACAACGGCATTCCTCCGAGTTGGTCGGCAAAACATTCAGTGAGATTCTTCCGGCGGACACTGCAGAACTATTTATGAAAAGGATTGAACTCGTTTCGAATACATGCAAACCAATAACTGTAGAGGACCATTTGCAAACCCCGGAAGGGGACCAGCATTTTATCACAACCATATTTCCGTTGTTTGATTCATCCGGACGGATTCGAAGAATCGGAGGCATTGCCAACAACATCACCGAGCGCAAGCAGGCTGAGCAAAAACTGCAAATCAGTGAAAAACGAGTCAGGACTAAACTGGATGCTGTGCTCCATCCTGAAGGCGATATTGGCCAGCTTAGTCTGGTCGATATTATTGATACTTCTAAAATCCAGCATCTAATGGATGACTTATATGAACTGACCAAAATTGGCGGCGCTATAGTGGATCTCGATGGAAATGTGGTAGCGTCCACTGAATGGCGGGAAATATGCGCCCAATTTCACAGAAAGCATCCTGATTCATTAGAAAACTGTATCGAAAGTGATACAAAACTTACTGATGGAATAGAGCCCGGTCAGTTCAGGGCGTATCGATGTAAAAACAATATGTGGGATATAGCCACGCCGA
>JAABRW010000151.1 GCA_011390695.1 Desulfotignum sp. | reverse complement strand
ACAAGGGGGACGGAATATTTTCCTGTCCCCCCTTGATTTTTGTGGTAGGCACGAGCGGACTTGAACCGCTGACTTCTACCGTGTCGAGGTAGCACTCTACCAACTGAGTTACGCGCCTTTACACCTTTATGTAGTTTGTCCTTTTATCAGAACTATAATTTTGTGTCAACAGAAACCAGCGCTAATATTTGCTATAGTAGCCTGCGCTTCCATATGGAGCCCCTGGTGGAGCCCTGTGAACGGACCTTCAGATCCGTAAGATCTCGGGCCGGTCACAGGGCTCCACCAGGGGCGGGGCTTGGGAAAAAAGTAACCCTAAATCTTTTTGGATCAGACCATGTGTTCGGTTTTGACCTCACTGCTTATTCTGCAATATTTTCTTCATCCACTGTGTCGGCAGCAGGAACATCCGCCGGCATCATAATCCGGTCCTCATCAATAAACCGGATTTTTACAAGATCGTCTGTGACTTCGCCGACTTCAATACCGAAACCTTCAAAGGTCGTGAGCATGATGCTGTCTGCAAAATGAGACGGGCTTCCTTTATAGACAAGTTCCATGACGGCCCTGTCAGATCCGATTTCCTTTGGCTGCATGTTTTGAATTTCCCCTATTTCGGCCAGCCGCTTTTTCAAAGCAATAAACCGGGGAAGAAATCCATTGCCGGTAATATCAACATCAAAGCGGGTTTCCTTTCTCAAATGCCCGGACCAGTAATTATCAAGTTTATCTGCCAGTTCCATGGCAGCCAGGTCTGCCGCTTTAACAATGGCCTGAATACTGCCTTCCCTGTCCGGCTCACTTTTGGAAGCAGCTTTGCTTTCAAAGGCCGCGATTTCCTGACCTGAAGCTACATCATAGGCGGTAAGGCGGATAAGGGCATCAAAAATTTTCTCATCCTCCCTGCGGTTGATTGATTCAGCAGCACTTGCCCGTCCGATTACGACCATATCAGCATTCACTTTTTCTGCCAGGTCCACGGCAGCATCAGCATCATAAATGGATGGAAAACGGATATCATAAAATTTGGTATCCGGTCTTTGCGGTTCCATACCGGCAATTTTAAACCGATTCTCCTTCATTATATCTATAATCCTGGTTTCTGCATGGGATTTATACGGTTCCGGATTGTTTCCCCACCAGTATCTGGGCAGCAGATCTTTTGGGGTCTGCTCTGCGATGAGAAACAAAATCATGGGCATATCTGTTCCCACATTGAGAATTCCAGCTTCGGTAAGGGTCTGTTCCAGCAACTCCAGATTAATCTTTGACTCTACGCCCACCAGGTAGGTGTTTTGGTGGTCAACGGCCCCCAGAACCCTGTAGGTAACCACATAATCCTGGGCAGCGGCCAGAAGCCGGTCATATAAAAATCCCAAATGGGATGCAAACACCTTGGGGGATACGGTGTGTGAAAAAGCATTCACCACGGCACGCTCCAGGGCATCTGATACAGCCGCCTGTCTGGCGCCGGGAATATCTTCATCTACAATTTTTTGGTTTCCCGTGGTCACCGTTATCAACAAACCGGTTTTCGGGGCGGCAAAAGCTGTCTCCAGTGCCGGCAGAACGGTAATTATGCAGATCCCTGCCCATATAAGGGCCTGTTTTTTTGCTTTCATGATCATATCTTCCTGTAGACGGCATAGTCTGCGATCAATGTTAACACTGATTTTGACAATGATCTGTCATAGATTTCAAGGTTTTTTTTGGCGTTGTCCACATGGGCCCGGGCAACTGCCTGAGTATAGGCAATTGCATTCAATGCCACAAGTTTTTCCTGCAGTTTTTTAAACTGGCTTGGATCAACGTCCGGATCTGCCATCAGGTTTTCCATCCACTTTCTGTCTTCGGGACATGCCCTTGCCAGGCTGTAAATCAGGGGCAGGGTCAGTTTTCCTTCCCGCATGTCAGCCCCGGGATTTTTTCCCAGCTGTTCTGCTGTTGCCGTATAATCCAGCAGGTCATCCGCCATCTGAAATGCCATACCCAGATGGAACCCGAAGGATTTTAACGCATTTTCTTTTTGTCTGGACACCTTTGCCAGAATGGCTGCGCACTGGCAGGCCCCCTGGATCAGGACCGCTGTTTTCCGTTCAATGATATCCAGGTACTGGCCTTCGGTCAGATCTTTTCTGCCTTTTTGGGCCAGTTGGTCTATTTCCCCCTGGGACATGGCCTGGGTGATCTGTGCAATCACGGAAATCACCCGGGGTTCTTTGGTTTCGGCGGCAATGTCCAGGGCCCGGGCCAGCAGAAAATCTCCTGTCAGTACCACCTGGGGGGCAGGCCAGCAGGTATGGGCCGCCGGCCTGCCCCGGCGCATATCAGCCCCGTCCACCACATCATCATGCAAAAGGGTGGCAGCATGCAGAAATTCAAAAATAATGGAAAATAAAACCTCATTTGTGCCTTTGTATCCGCACATGCGCGCAGCATGGATAAACAAAAGGGGCCGCAGCCGCTTGCCCCCGCTGAACAGAAGATGGGAGGCAATCTGTTTCACCAGGTCCAGGTGGGGAGATAAATTTTCTTCCAGGGCCTGTTCCACCTTTTCCAGATCCGGTGAGACCAGATCAACAATCTGTGCCTTCAAATCCTTATTCATGCCCGCTTCCCGGCAATCTCTTTTTCATATACATCTGCAGCGGGACGGTTCATAATCCCTTTCGCTGCAACAACCTCTCCGGCAATGTCATAGGCAAATACATCTGTTATCTTTACCTGAACAAAGGTGCCTGTGGCAAGCCCTTCGGAATAAATAAAGGTGACCCCGTCCACCTCAGGGGCCTGAAACATGGTCCTGCCGATGAACAGGCCGGGTTCAGGATTTTCTTCCACCAGCACCAAATAGATCCTGCCCACATGTTTCCGGTTGATCTGTTCTGATATCTTTTCCTGGGCTGCCATCAGGGTGTCGTGGCGCAATTGTGCCACATCCTGGGGCACATGGTCCTCCAGTGCATGGGAAACAAGGTCTGATGCATCAGAATAGGTGAACACTCCCAGATGGTCAAATTTCACCTTTTGGATAAAATCCAGCAGGGTGGTGAACATGGCATCTGTTTCCCCGGGAAACCCGGTGATCACTGTGGTGCGCAGCGCTGCATCCGGATCAATATCCCTGATCATGGAAAACAAATCGTACAGGTCCTTTTGCGTATATGGCCGTCCCATGCGCCGGAGCATGGTGGTGTCTGCATGCTGGATGGGTACATCATAATAGGAACAGATATTGCTGTGGTGTTTCACCGTGTGGACAATCTCCCGGGTAAGAGATTTCGGATGGGTGTATAAAAACCGTATCCAGACATCCGTATTCACCGCCGCCACCTGACGGGAAAGATTTTCCAGCACCTGGAAAAAATCGGTACCGTTCCCAAAATCCTGGCCGTAATCCGTGGTATTTTCCGCTGTCAAAATAATTTCCGATACCCCTTTTTTTACCAGAGACAGGGCTTCGGCAAAGATGTCTTCCAGGGGCCTGGACCGTTGTCTGCCCCGCAGGGTAGGGATAATACAATAGGTGCAGTGCCGGTTGCACCCTTCCGACACCTTGACAAAGGCAAAAGGGTCTCCGGACAGGACCCGGTCAACAGAAAGATTCTGAAAACCGCGTGAATCGGGATCTGGAAACAGGGTCAAAGGGACAAGTCCCTTTTTTTCAAGCACATCGACAATCTGTTCACAGGCACCGGTACCCACAAAGGCATCCACTTCCGGCAAGGTTCCGGTCAGATCCGGATCATCCTTGTACCGCTGGGCCAGGCAACCGGTGACGATCAGACGGCGGCATATCCCCTGCTTTTTATAGCCTGCCATGTCCAGGATGGTGTCCACGGCCTCGTCAGCAGCTGCAGATATAAAACTGCAGGTATTTACCACAATGGCCTCGGCACAGGCCGGGTCACGGGTCAGGGTGTGCCCGGCGGCAGCAAGTTTTCCCAGCATGATTTCGCTGTCCACCTGATTCCGGGAACACCCCAAAGTTTCAACATATACTATCATATGGCCTTGGCCATGAGATCTCCCATAAGCTTGGAAAAGCGGGAGGGGTTGTCCAGCTTGCCCCCTTCGCTGATAACGGCAATGTCAAACAGCAGATCGGAATAATCGGTGAGCACAGGGTTTGTGGTATCTGTTTCAAATATTTCCTTGATTTTCTCCATGACCGGGTGGTTGACATTCACCTCCATGACCCGTTTCTGCTCGGGC
Organism: Desulfotignum sp.; assembly: GCA_011390695.1. The sequence goes on along the minus strand of JAABRW010000151.1, from coordinate 253 downwards.
GTTTTCTGACCGGATGCCTTGAGGATTTTTTCCATATAGGCACTCATGCCCCAGTCATCTCCGGACAGGCAGGATATGGAATCCTTGAGCCGGTTTGATACCACCACATCCTTGACCCGGTCTTCCAGTTTCCCTTTGAGAAAAGACAACAGGGCGGAATACTGATTTTTCTTTTCATCATCCACCTTTTCCACATCCAGGTCACCTTTTTCCGCGCTCTTGAGTGTCTTTTCCTTGTATTCGGTCAAAGACT
>JAABRW010000150.1 GCA_011390695.1 Desulfotignum sp. | reverse complement strand
GGATCTCATCTTCGCGGGTACAGGAACCGGTTACCGACACCATTATCAGGGCGGAAACAATGACAATCAGCTGTTTACTTGGAATCATGACATGTCTCCCAGCCGGATTTCCTTGATTTTCCGGGTGCGGGTCAGGATGTTTTTCACCTCGGCCAGCTCTATGTTGATATCCCGGGCCGCAATGTCCATCAGAATGGTCTGCAGTCTGTCCTGTTCTTCCATATCCACCTCATGTGTTTTCCGGTTGTCCTGTTGCCCCTTCTGAACCGGTAGCAGGCACCTGGTTTTCTTCCATGGATGCGGACTGTGCTTTTACAGGGAGAAACAGCTGAAAAACCATACCTTGTCCCGGGCTTTTTTCCACAGCAATGCATCCTTCAAGGGCCTTGACCATACCCAGTGTCAAAGCCAGCCCCAGCCCCCGGCCCAGGAACCTGGTCGAGTAAAAGGGGTCGAATATGTTTTCTATTACATCATCGGGAATACCGTGACCCTGATCGGTGATTTTCAGACAGGCATAATCGGCAGGGACCACAGGGTGAAAATCCACTGGAAAACGGTGAACCATCGGAATCGCCGATGACCCCACCACAATCAGTTCCACACCCAAAGGCCTGGGCGGTGCCAGATCCGCCATGGATTCCAGTGCATTGTTCACCAGGTTTTCCAGTATCTCCCGGAGCTGCCCGGCATCTGCATGAATGAAAGGGCCTGAATCCGGCAGCCTGGTTTCCAGCAGAATAGTTGAACCGTTTTTCTTTTCCAGTTCGTTCAGGTAATCGCTGCAGACCCGGGACAAATCCACCACGCGGAATGCCTGCCCGGTTTTTCCCAGGAAAGCCAGCATTTTGTGGCCCATTGCCCCTGTTCTGCGAACAGCCTGCATGGCCGTTGACAGATTTTTTACCGTATCGGCATCTCCGGACAGATCATCCAGAGCCAGTTCGAGGTATCCCTGCACAATAGAGAGCATGTTATTGTAATGGTGGGCCACAGCCCCGGCCATACGGCCCAGACTCTCTGTTTTCTGCAAATGCCGGATTTTGGCTTCCAGTTGTTTCTGTTTGGTGATGTCTCTGGAAATTCCAATGGATCCGATGATGTCACCATCCAAAGAAAACAGCGGGGCCTTCAGCGTATCCAGGAGTACACGGCGGCCGTCCGGATAATTGATCCACTCTTCATTGTGCCGGGGTCTTCCCATATCCAGCATTCTCATGTCATTGGCCCGGAAAGCATTGGCTTCGGCTGTTGTATAGAGATCATAATCGGTTTTTCCGATGATCTCTTCCTGGGTACGCCCCACATGGCCGGCAAACGCAAGGTTACATCCCAGATACACCCCTTGCAGGTCCTTGTAGAATACCAGGTCTGGCATGGAATTGACCAGAGAGGTGATCAGCCCGAGCTGATAGCGGCTATGGGCCTCTGTCTGCCGTTGTTCAGTAATGTCCTCCCCGGTGCATATCACAAATTCAACCCGACCCTTTTTATTGCATTTCGGGGTTTTGATGATACGAATCAGCCGTTTTTCTTCCCGGGCATCGGGGACCCATTCCTCGCTGTAAATTGTTTCTTTTTTGGCAAATACCGCCTGGTTGCTCGATCGGCAGACAGCGGCCACATCCGGGGACAAAAAATCTTCCAGTTTCCGGTAGGCTATCTCTCTGGGATGAAAGCCCAGAAAATCGGCATGGGCCCGGTTGACCCGGCCATAGGTACCTGCATCAGACAGATACCACACCTGGGTTTTGATGTTGTCCAGCAACAGGCGCTGCTCTTCTGATTTTCTTTCAAGAACATCTCTGCTTTCCAGTGTTTTCCCGGACCCTGCCTTCAAGAAATCCTTCAGTATCCTGTTATACCATTTCACTTGGATCATTTGATTAACGCCCTCATATCATAAGTTTTCAGGCAGTATTTTAGGATTCATTAATCAATTGGGGAGGAAAATTCAATAAAATCTTTTTTTTTCGATGAAATCAGACGATAATCCTAGGGTTGTTACGATAATTTTACGCCAATTGACTTAGAAAAAACCGAAATGCTTTATGAACAGTTCCGGCGCGTCCAGTCAACGGCAAACTGAATCATTTCAGAGGCGGAAGAGATGTGCCGCTTTTTTCTGATATTCCTGCGGTGGGATTCAACGGTTTTGGCACTGATGTTCAATTCCGCAGCAATTTTTCGGGGCGGCAGCCCTTTCCCCATCAGGAGGAATACATCTGTTTCCCGGTGTGAAAGCGCAGTCACAGCATCTTGGAAAAGATCAGCAGATCCCGCCACGGCCCACCGTTCTTCCAATATTTCAAACGTTATAAATGCCTTGCTTTAACCAGAGTACTTAACTATAATCATGAATATGATTTTAACCCCCATCTGTTAAACAAACCTGTGGAGCATAACATGGAAACAGCTGTTCAGGAAAAATTTGATTACCTGGAATCGGTGCTGGGGCAATTCATCGTTACCAGCAGCACCAGCCTTTCCCGTCTTGAAAGAAACATTTCCATCCTTTCAAGTGAAATGAATGATTTCAAGGATGAGATGCGGGATTTCAAGGACGAGATGCGGGATTTCAAATCCATGGTTGAGGCGGATATTGCTGAATCCCGTGCCGACAGAAAGGCCATGAATAAAAAATGGGGTGAACTGGCCAATAAAATGGGCACGGTGGTGGAAGATATTGTGGCTCCCTGTATCGGTGGTGTTGCCCGGGAATACTTCCAGGTGGTGGAATTCGATTTTTTTGCCATACGGCTGCAGAAAAAAAATGGATCCGGCACCATGCGCCGGGAATTCGACGTGGTGGCGGAAAGCGAAAACCATTTGTTTGTGGTGGAGACCAAAGCCACCCCCCGGACCACCGATATCCAGAAATTCATCGACTTTGTCCCGGAGATCCCGGACTGGTTCCCCGCTGCCCGCACAAAAACCATCGTCCCTGTCCTGGCTTCCCTCTATCTGCCCCCTGACATGGTCCAGTTTCTGACCCGGAACCGGATTTTCGCCCTGGCCATGAAAGATGACAACATGGACCTGCTCAACCCTGAATTGTTGCACCAATTCCGATGAATACCTGCATTAAACGTTCCTCAATGATCTTCAACACATCATCATCATCATTGTCGATAATCCCTATGTCCGTATTGATCTGGAATGCAATCGTCTGAATTATAACATTTTATAATTTTTTATTGACATTATGTTATAACATATTATACTATTTATTCATGAAAACAATCACATGGAAAAACAGAGCCAGGAAGCAACTGAAAAAAATTCCAAAAAACTACAGGGTCAAAATTCTTGACAATGTTTCAAGGCTGAAGGACTTTCCAGCATGCGACGACCTTAACATTATAAACCTGACAAACCACAAATATGGATACCGGCTGCGCATCGCTCGATACAGGGTGTTTTTTGACAACAAAGAAACCCTTAAAATAATTGAAATTCAAGAGGTGAAAAAGCGTGATGATCGAACATACTGAAACACAAATCATTGAATACGACGGCAAGCCCGCTTTTGCCGTCATCCCCTGGGAGGAATACCAGCACCTCATCAACAACCAGATGGACCCGGACGAAGCAGATGTTGAATTCCCCCACGATGTGGTGGCGGCAAACGTGATGGGGGACAGCCTCATCAAAGCATGGCGGGAATACCTGGGGCTCACCCAGGAGGAACTGGCCGCAAAAGCTGGCATTCAGCAGCCGGCACTGGTTCGGATGGAAAAACCTGATGCAAGGCCCCGGACCGGTACACTGAAAAAACTGGCCGAGGCAATGGGGATCTGTGTTGAGCAGTTGCGGGATTGACCAACGAAAATCTTTCCTGTAACAACCGACACTACCAAAGTTTGAATGCCATTGGTATCATAAATATATTCGGCCTCAAAATACTCTTGCAGTGGATATTTTTAACATTTATCCGATGCCATATCCAGCAATTCCCGCACCTTCTCCGTCATGTCCGCCATAGAGAATGGCTTCTGGATAAATGCCATCCCATCATTCAGCACCCCCTGATTGGTGATGATATCTGCGGTATACCCGGACATGAACAGCAGTGTGATTTCAGGGTAAAGAGAGATGATTTTTTCTGCCAGATCACGGCCATTCATCTCCGGCATGACCACGTCGGTCATGAGCAGATCAATGGAGCCGGCATGCTCTTTTGCCTTGGCTACTGCTTCTGTGGGTGTGGCTGCGGACAGCACGGTATACCCTTTCTCTTCCAGCATCATTCGGGTCATCCTGAGAATGGTGGGCTCATCTTCAACCAGCAGAATGGTTTCAGAACCCCCGGCCGCTGCTTTTTTTTCAGGCACTGCCTTGTCGGTGTCTTCATCGGCAACCAATCGGGGCAGGTAAATGTTGAAAGTGGAACCTTGGCCGGGTTCACTGTAAACAGTAATGAAACCATTGTTCTGCCTGACAATGCCATAGATGGTGGCAAGGCCCAGCCCGGTGCCTCTTCCCAGCTCTTT
>JAABRW010000149.1 GCA_011390695.1 Desulfotignum sp. | reverse complement strand
GGTCCAGGGTGGCGGCATGTTTCACAAGAAGGGCTGCACACACCGTGGGGGTCCGCAGCATTTTATGGGCATCCAGGATCAAAGAATCCGCTTTTTGCAGGCCTGCCAGCACGTGCCGGTGTTTTTTTGAAAACAAAAGGCTTCCCCCGTGGGCCCCGTCCACATGGAACCAGATGCTGTGTTCCCTGCAGATATCAGCAATGGCATCAATGGGATCGAACAGTCCGGTGCCTGTGGTGCAGGCATTGGCAATGAGGGCCACAATGCTGTGCCCTGCTGTCCGGGCTTTTTCAATGGATTTTACCACCTGGTCCGGCTGTATCCGCCCCATGCGGTCTGTGGGAAGTCCCATCACGTTTTTTTCACCAATCCCCAGTATCCCTGCGGTTTTGGATACAGAATAGTGGCAGCTGTCCGGAGCCAGAATGGCCAGGCCGCCGGCACACCCGTTTTCCCGTAAATTTGGATTCACATGATTTCTGGCGGTCATCAGGGCGGTCATGTTGGCCAGAGAACCGCCATGGGTCAACACCCCTGCCCCGTGGTCAAAGGTCAGGCGCTCTTTCGTGTCAAAGGGCATCTGCGCCCATCCCACCCGGTCCAGGAGCTGGTTGACCATGAAAAATTCAATGGCTGCGGCAGCCGGACCCATTTCATAGATGGCCATGGCATTGTTGGTGACACCGTCAATAAAAGATCCCAATGCCGCCAGGGGATGGGGATTTCCCACCTGGTGGGCCAGGTAGCCTGGGTGGTGCAGCCGTGTGGTGTTGTCCAGGTAGGATGACAAAAACCGGTCCAGCCGGTTGCCTGACAATCCCCCTTCCCGAAAGATTGCTGCCAGATTCAGCTGTTCGTGAATCGTCTCTATGGTTTCCTGATGAATGACCGGTTTTTCGGCCTGCCGGCTTTCTTCCAGGTAGCGGTCCAGTGCCGTAAGAACCTGTTTTCCGTCTATGGTAAAGCTCATAATCGGGTTCCAGTATCAGTATTTGCAGGTATGGTAAATGATTTGCATCATAATTTTTCATCTCGCTGGTTATACTGTATATCACTTTTGGCATTTTTATGTATGCGATTTTTGCTTTGATGTCTTCATTTTTTGGCATGTATCCGAAGATATTTTTTCTGATGAACATTTCTATTGACAGACATCACATAAGTTATAAGAATATGACCGCATGAACACCGCATTCATCAATGAACCGGCCCGAAAAACCCCTGTATTGACCGAAACCGATGTGCTGGTGGTGGGTTCGGGGCCGTCCGGGCTTGCCGCAGCCCTTGCAGCTGCCAGACAGGGGGTGGACACCCTGCTGGTGGAACGGTACGGCTGCTTTGGCGGCAACATCACCCAGGCCATGGTGGAATCCATCGGCTGGTACCGGCATGCGGGTACGGTGGAATCCCCCGGCATCGGGCTGGAGTTTGAAGCAAAAGCCAGAAATTTCAGCGGTGATCGTAAAGAACCCCAATCCATTTCCCAGGCCCTGGAGGCGGACACCTTCAAGTGCGTGGCTGACCAGATGGTGCAGCAGGCCGGGATCACGCCGTTTCTGCACTGCCTGGGGGTGGCCCCCCTCCTGTCGGGAAATACCGTCACCGGGGTGGTGACGGAGAGCAAACAGGGCCGCCAGGCCATCCTGGCAAAAGCCGTGATCGACTGCACCGGTGATGCAGACATCGCCTTCCGGTCCGGGGTTCCCTGCACCCATCCGCCAGGGGATCAGCTGGAGGGGGTGTCGGTATCCTTTGGATGCAGCGGAGTGGACCGCCGCCGTTTCCTTGCCTATGTGGAGAATAATCCCGGCACCCTGGGCCAGTGGGCCGGAAAAACCACAGGAAAAGAAGACAGCCTGTTCAGCCCCTACCTGGCCGAGCCCTTTAACAGGGCACGGGCTGCCGGTGAAATCCCGGCAGAGGTCTTGACGGCCGGATTCTGGAGCAGCCTCACAGATACGGGGGAAGCCACCTATATGAACATGACCTATCTGCCGGGTCTGGACCCTACAAAAATCAAAGACCTCACCCACGGGGAGATGGAAGGCCGAAAACAGGCCATGGCCGCCATTGCGGCCCTGCGCAAATACACCCCAGGATTCGAAAACGCCCGGCTGCGCACATTCGGCTCTTCTTTAGGGGTTCGGGAGTCCCGGAAAATCACAGGCCGTCACACCATGACAGGGGAACAGGTGCAGAACCAGGCCCGGTTTGAAGACAGCATCGGCATTTTTCCGGAATTCCTGGATGCCTACGGCGTGGTGATCATCCCCACCACAGGCAGATATTTTCAGGTGCCCTACGGCATCATGCTGCCCTGTTCCGTGGAAAACCTGCTGGTGGGGGGCCGGTGTGTGTCCGGGGACAGGATCTCCCATGCGGCCCTGCGCCAGATGATGTGCTGCACCGTCACCGGTCAGGGTGCCGGCACGGCTGCGGCCGTGGCCGTCAAAACCGGCACCACCTGCCGAAATGTGGATATCAAAGAGGTCCAGTCTGCCCTGAAAAGTCAGGGCGTAAGAATCCAATAAAAGAAAGAATCCCGGGTCTTCAGCAAAGCAGGCCGGAATAAAGGCAATTTGATTAGACCAGGGTGATCACCAGCTTCCTCATACCCCTTTGAACCGGGCCTCACGCCGTTCCAGAAAAGAGGCCAGCCCTTCCTGCACATCCCGGGTTTTCATCAGAGGCATCAGGTCCGGCAAAAGGCGTTCAATGGCGGCCTGGTCTCCGTGTGACCGGGCCAGGCGGCTGGACTTCAGGGAGGCGGCAACGCCCAGAGGTGCCTGTTTTGAAATGGTGTCGGCAATGGCCAGGGCCGTGTCCAGGCAGGCATCCACCGAAGTTACCTCCTGGACCAGGCCCAGGCGGAACGCTTCTTTTGCCGTGATCTCATCTCCGGTTAACAGATAGCGCATGGCATTTCCCCAGCCCACTTCCTGGAACAGACGGACCGTGGCACCCCCCACCGGGTAGATACCCCGCTTGATTTCGATCTGACCGAACCGCACGGTGTCTGCCGCCACCCGGATATCACAGGCCAGCAGCAGCTCCAGACCGATGGTCAGGCAGATCCCCTGGACCGCCATGACCACGGGTTTGCCCACCTGTCTGTCCGGATCCAGTCCCAGGGGGTCCATACCAGCTTCAGGCAGTTCAGGAAACTGCCCTCTGGAAAAGCATTCCGCCCATTCCGGCAGGTCCAGGCCGGCGGTAAAATGGTCTCCTTTGGCATACAGGACCCCGCACCGAAGGTTCGGATTGTGGTGCAGCTCGCCATAGGCAAGGCTCAGCTGACGGTACAGATCCAGGTCGAATGCATTGCGCTTTTCAGCTCTGTTCAGTCCCATGCACAGCACATGGTCCCGGGTGTCCACTATCAGCTTGCTGTCTTGTGGTCTGTCTTCTGCTGTCAAAGGATCACTACCCATTTTTTTTGCCTCCTTGAAATACACACCGGTCCGATTTTTACTGCAATTGCCGGATACATACCATTTTCGTGCTTCAGGCACAATGGGCTGTCATCACAAACAGCCCTTTTTCTCGAGGTTTTGGGCATGACATGGATGATCATTCGGCATTCGTAATGAATATCCGGGCCGGTATTGCATCTGTGGCAAAAAGGCGGTATAAGGAGATATTCATTACAAAAATGTCTGTAACCTATCGCATCACAGAGGAAAAAACCATGAAAGACGCGCTTTTGACCACTGCCCAGAAACTTGACCCACCGGCAGAAACAGCCATCCGGGAATTTGAAGCTAAATGGGAACAGATCGCAGTCAAAGGCAACCGGCTGCTCATGGCGCGGCCGGATCTTGAAAAACTGGTGGGCAAGGATAATGAACAGATGGCTGAAGATAACAACCGCAATTTTCCCCGGTTCATGTTATCTTTGTTTTCAGATTATCAGCCTGCAGTGTTTGTGGAAACCGTACTCTGGGTATTCAGGGCCTACCGTGCCCATGGTTTTCAAACCACCTACTGGGCCGCCAATCTCAACATCTGGGTGGACCTGCTGCAAAAAGAACTGTCAGCAGATGCATGGAAACAGATCTATCCCTTCTACAACTGGCTGATTGTCAACATCCCCGTGTTTACCGCCGTCACTGACACCGATCTGACAGCATCCGTCTCAAACAGCCCGGATCATCTTCATGGTACAGGTACGAAGAAATGATCACCGAAGCGCTGTACCAGGAATACCTGACCCTGCTTTTAGAGGGAAGCCGCCGGGAATGTGCCCGCATCGTGCAGCAGCTGCTGGACCGGGATATCGAGATCAAGACCCTGTATGCGGACCTGTTTCAAAAAAGCCTTTACGAGGTGGGCCGGTTATGGGAATTCAACCAGATTTCTGTGGCCAAAGAGCACCTGGTGACCGCCATCACCGAAGGACTGCTGAACCTGGTCTATCCCAGACTGTTCGACAAAGCAGCCTCAGATTCCGGGAATGACAGAAAAGTGGTCATCTCCTGTGCGGCCAACGAATT
>JAABRW010000148.1 GCA_011390695.1 Desulfotignum sp. | reverse complement strand
CTGCAGTTCAAAACCCGGGTCCGGCTGTTTGATATGAAAAGTCAGAGACATCTGGGGGAAGGCACTGCATTTTCCGATGATTTCAAGCCTTGGGAGGCCAACCTGTACCGGGTTTCGTTTTTGCCGAAGGATTGAGGGGAGAACCGCGTATTATCTGGCGGAGAAGATCATCTGCCCAAGATCCAATACCTGGATATCAAGACCTATTTGTGTGATGATATCCTGTACCGCAAAAAAATGGGATTCGGCGTGCCCGTGAAAGAGTGGCTGCGAAAGGACCTCAAAGACTATGGCGGGGATATGGTGCTGAACGGTGCGGCCAACCGGCAGTTTATAGAGGCGCCCATGCTGGAAAAGTTTTGGAATGAACACCAGAGCGGCCTGCACAAGCGATCCACGGAGCTGTGGCTTTCAAGATTTAAAAAACAGGAGAGAATTGTCTGTCCAGCGATCTGTGATTAACCCGAAACCTGATACCGGACTGATGTCAACCGCATGATAAAGGTCGCTCATGTTGTTTATTCCTTCGGGATTGGAGGATTGGAGAAGGGAATTACCACTCTGATCAACCATGGATCTGATGATACCGCGCATATTATCATCAGCCTTTGCGGTACCAAAGATTCTGAAAAACTTCTAAAAAAACCGGCACAGATCATCTGCCTGGATAAACAGGGGGGCAATTTCAGGAGCTTTGCTGTTTTATTTTAACAGGTCGAGACATATGGTGCCGGGGTGGAGAGTTCCTGGTTCGGGGTAATATTCAGCAGAATTTTTTCCCTCGTTTTTTTTCTGGCTGCCGTTCTGGGCTGCCTGTATTTTCCTGTGGGGAAAACGGTTCTGGCTGCAGGGATACTGCCTTTTCATCAGGTCCGGTCCAATGATCTGTCAAATTATTTAAGCCCTTACAACAGCCTGAGAATCGGAAGAAGTTTTTTTGGGCCATGGAACTTCTGCCTTTTTTTATCAATTGTTTTTTACAGGACAAAAACAAAGCAGGCCGATATATCACAACCGGTTTCATGGCAGGGGTCGTTGGCGTGTGCATGATTGCATTCTGGGAACGCGGTGTTATCAGCGATGTGCTTTATGCCACCACCTTTACCCGGATAACATACCTTGCGTTCGGGGTTTCCCTGGTGTTTTTCCTGTTCACGATATTTGCAGTCAGCCACAGGGAGCATAGAAACAGAAACAGGTCATGGGTTCTGCATGTGATGCTGATTTTCATGCTCGCTGTTTTCATGGCAGCCCTGGTTTATGCCTACCAGAAAGGCGGACAGCGCTGGTTTTCCTATAACGAGTTTGAACACCTGCCCTGGCATACCAAAAATATGCTGCTGCATTTTTTTTTCGCACAAGGGCTCCTGGGCGTGATCGGGTTTCTGGCACTGACAGCGGCAGCTGCCTGGCGCAACCTCCAGGGGATCATGAAAGGAGAGATTTTCCCCATCATCCTGCTGTCCGCCATCCTGGGGTTTCAGGTGGTCGGACTGACTGACTGCCCCATTGACGCACCGCGGGTGGCGTTTTTGTATTACATGATTTTGATGATGTCTTTTACACAGGCACTGGAAGCACGGACTTGAGCTATGAATCAAAAACTGTCCTGTATCCGGGGCGGTTTTTTTTGTCGTTTTTTGCAGCAGAAACGGCATTTCTTAATTTCCGACCCCGGCTTTATGAAAATCCGTTTTTATGAAAAAATCGTAACAGATATTATGTAAAAAACTTCTCTTTTTATGAAAACATTGCTATAGGTATTATTACCTAGTCCACTCTGAAAAACCTCCCCCGCAAGGCGATTGAACTTTGAACTTTTCTGGCATGGTTGTTGCTGTCTTAGTGTGCAAGAATTTACGGCCAAACCTGTCGTGAGGCAGGGACGGAAAGCCAAAGGATCTTGCAGGAAGATCGCCTGGTTGCATAAGGTTAAATTATGAACAATGGGGATTTTAGGATGAAGAAATTTTTATCTTTTTTTGCAATAGCAGTAATTTTACTGGGTGCCATGATAGCCAATTCCCAGGCTGCAACCATGTCTGGTTGGGATGTTGGATGGAACAATATGGCCACCTTGAGTGGAGGTGAAACAAAATTTGGGCTAAGCGCCAGCAAAAATCTGCAATATGTAACAATAGAGGCCGCCAAAGTCAGTTTCGAAACATATGATTGGTTTGATGGTATTGATCAAAATCAAACATTATATTCATGGGCAGAAGCTTCTGGAGACCAGGGCCAGCATTTTTTTGATGGTTCAATTAAAAATGCTTGGTACACAGGCTCTGTGCCACAATTAACCGCACAAGACTGGAATGGATCCACCGGCATAGATGCTTCTGGTTCTTATGAATGGCTTTTGAATAATTATGACCGTGACGGTTCAGGCAATGCAAAAGGCGTTCCAAAGAATAGCTGGATACGTGGAACAGATTCTTCGTTTACCTATATTAATGGGAATACTGGTGAATTCACCGCAAATCTTACCAGCGATGCCATCTGGTACTGGTACAAAACAACTACAGCTGATGGTTACATGAAAAATTGGATTAAAGATTTTTGGGGTAATGCTTGGCCAGATCCCAATGGAGTTTTTTCTGATTATTATGGGCGATACATGACAGGTAATTTCAGGTTGGTGGGTAACTTTGAGGACAATGCCAATGGGTTGCCTCAAATTGCTTCAGCCACACTTCAATACGAAGTTGCAAATATCCCCGAACCCGCCACCATGTTCCTGTTCGGTGTCGGCCTGCTGGGCATTGCCGGGGTGAGCAGAAGAATAATGGCATAGTGAGGTGTGAGGATTCAAGTCCGGCAAGATGATACACCCTTAACAGCCATCCTGACATGAGGATTGATAGAAAGGCAGGGTCAAAGATCCTGCCTTTTTGTATTTTTACAGGCTTTGCAGCAATGCACCTGTTCTCCCGAACCCGGACAACCCAGGATCGGATAGTGCACATCTCATCCCTCACAACTCATTCCTCATTCCTCACTCCCCCCACCAAAAACCAATTGACCTAATAAATCCCATGTGATACGGAACCCCAATGAACTGCATGAAAACCGCCCGGGGCGGGTGCTGGGATTCCTGCACCGCACCCCGCATCTTTCACCTTTGATGAAAGAATCTGCACCATGCACAGCAAGCTGGTCAAACACCTGATATTTCCGCTCCATGAAAAAATCCTGGGCCGGGACACATCCGGGTTTCTGGAACGTCTGGAAAAAAGAGCAGTTTCTTGACAAAGCGGATTTGGAAGCGCTCAAGTTTCAAAAACTTAAGGAGCTGCTGGTCCATGCCGGTGACAATCTGCCTTTTTACCGGCAGCGGTTTGCAGATGCCGGATTTGATCCCCGTAAAATGCAGGCAGTCGATGATTTCAAGGTGCTGCCGCTGCTGTCCAAGGCGGAGATCCGCAAAAATCTGGAGGAAATAAAATGGCATGATTCGCCGGGCGGGCTGCACCGGTACAATACCGGGGGATCGTCAGGCAAGCCTCTGGTGTTTTATTTTGACCGGCGCAGGCAGGCCTATGATGCAGCGGCCAGGGCCCTGACCCACCAGTGGTGGGGGGTGGACATCGGGGACAAAGAACTGTACCTGTGGGGATCGCCCCTGGAGATCACCAAACAGGACAAAATCAAAGATCTGCGGGACTGGCTGACCAATGATCTGCTGATCAGCGCATTTGAGATCTCTGTCAACAAGGTGCCGGAGATGGTCAAAAAGATTGAGGCGTTCACGCCCAAATGCGTGTTCGGGTATCCCAGCACCATTGCCCTGTTCTGCGAAATGGCGGACAAGCTGGGATATCGGCTGGACCGGCTGGGGGTGACCATGGTGTTCTCCATGGCTGAGGTGCTGTAGGACCACCAACGGGAAACCATTTCCAAAAGCTTTGGCGGGGTGCCGGTGACCGACTGTTACGGCAGCCGGGAGGGCGGGTTTGTCTGCCATGAGTGCCGGGAAGGAAGGTACCATGTGATCGAACCCAATTATATCATTGAATTTCTGCGGGAGGGCAGCGCAGCCGGGCCGGGAGAAGACGGGGAAGTGGTGCTCACCCATCTGGATGCCTGGGGCATGCCCCTGATCCGGTACCGGACCGGGGATGTGGCCCAGCCGGGAGAAGACAGCCCGTGCGCATGCGGCCGCACATGGCGGACCATCCAGAACATCAAGGGCCGCACCACCGATTTTGTCGTGACCCCGGACGGCCGGTGGCAGCATGCCCTGTCCGTGATCTATGTGGTCCGGGACATCGAGGGGGTGGATGAATTCAAGATCATCCAGCACACCGTGGAGGAGATCGAAGTGCTGATCAAAACCCATCCTGATCTTTTCCCGGAAAACGGGGAGGACCGCATTGTCAAAGGCTTTAAAAAACGCATGGGCGACACCGTGCATGTGGCGGTGAACTTTGTGGATGAGATCCCCAGGGATGCCTCGGGCAAGTACCGGTATGTGGTGTCCCATGTGGAAGCGTTCAATACCCA
>JAABRW010000158.1 GCA_011390695.1 Desulfotignum sp. | reverse complement strand
ACCTGGCCTATACCCTGCGCAGTGCAGGCATTGAATTCCACCACCTTTACGTGGCCGGCCTGCCGGTGCAGGCAGAATGGAATACGGATCATCCCATCGACTCCTTTGATGTCATCGACATTGCCACCAAAGTCCGGCGGGAAGGTTCCGGCAGAGAGATTCCCCGGTATATCATTGCCACCCCCCTGGGAGAGGTGGATTATGGGCTGACCTGCTCATTTATCAGGGAAGGCGATGCTGTTCAAGTGAAACTGTGCTGCTATGATGATACCTACTATACAAGCATGGATCCGCAATTTCAGTATCCTGAAGATATCACCGTATCTGATGACGGACACCCGGTGGTGCCTGTGCCCGGGATGATAAAAACCAATGATTTTGTGGTGTCGTAAACAAAACGATACAGATATTCATAAGGAAACATGGTATGAGATACCCGTATATCGCCTATTGTGAAGATGTTGAGATTGCACCGGTGTTCAGGGGATTGAAAGGCAATCCCCTGATTGTGGACCTGTCTGTGGGATCCCCTGTGTTCGATGCAGTGGATGTGATGGATCAGAAGGCCTTCCAGGCATGGCTGGACCAGACCATGAAAGGCCGGCATTCCTGGGGACTTGCTTCCTACCTGGAAGACAGAGAAACCATATTGTCCCACTATCCCCAGATGAAGGAAGAATCCCGGTATTTTCACCTGGGCCTGGATATTATCGTGGACCTGGGTACCCCGCTGCATGCCCCCCTGGACAGCGTGGTCCAGGAAAGCGGGTATGAAGAAGGCCAAGGCAATTACGGGGGCAACGTGCTGCTGCGGCATGACAGCGGAGGCTTTGAAACCTTTTACAGCCTTTACGGCCATCTGAACAAGGAAAAGCTGCCCGCCCCGGGGGACCGGTTTGCCGCAGGAGAGGTGTTTGCCTTTATCGGCGATTTCCATGAAAACGGCTACTGGTTCTTTCACACCCACCTCCAGGTCATCACACAGAAAGGATATGACCAGGGCTGGGTGTCCAAAGGCTATTGTTCAAAGAACGACCTGACCGTGATGGACCAGCTCTGCCCGTCTCCGCTGTCTTTGTTCAGAATATAGCAGATAACCAGTCAGCAAAAGTCACTGGCGGGGTTCGGGTCCATAATACCGGATCAGAATCCCGCCAGGTCTTTTTTTTCAGGGGCAAACTGTTTGCCATGCATTATTTTTTACTGATTATTGCGCTGTCGGATCATGTAATCGTTCAGTGCTTCCTGGACTGTTCTTGCGGCAAGGCCGGCACAGTGCATGTCCTTTTCCGGTAATCTGCCGATGGTTTCCAGCACCGTTTCATCCGTAATGTCGGTGAGTTCATCCGGATTTTTTCCCAGGGTCAGTTCGGCAGCAAAGGAACCGCTGATGGAACTGGAGGCGCATCCATTTGTGACATAGGAGGCCTGAGATACCCGGTTGTTCTTAAACTTTAAAAAGATTTCCATGGTATCGCCGCACTCCCCGGTAACACGCCCATGGCCGTCGGGATTTTCCATCCGACCGCAGAATCTGGGGTTTTGCCACCGAAGGAATCCTTTTTCCCCAAGGGCCTGCCTGGCTTCTTCGAAAATTTCGTTCTGGAGATTATCCAGAAATGCATCCAGTTTGTCCATGGCTAGAACACTTTTCCACAGCAGCTTCCGGGGCCTGCGCATCCAGAGGCCTGTCCGGGTGCCGAGCCGCAGCAGGCCGTATCCCCCAGTCCGGGTTTTTTCATTTTTGCCGGGCCGGACATGGCGGAATGGGCCGATATCTGTTTGCTCAGGTTGCTGCTTCCGCAGGCGGTGCACCTGGGCTCATCACCGGTACTGGCAATGAGCAGTTCGCTGGTGCGGCCGCAGTCATTGCATATAAAATCAAATAAGGGCATGAGATCTATCCTTTAACAATCAGTATTTTTTCAACGTTTTTTTTTCTTTCACTTTTTAGAAGTGAAACAGCCACTTGTTGATACCGTCTCCGTCTCTGAAATTGATTTGCAAATCATATGCCAGTTTGGAATAAAAATGGAAACGTATTTGAATCTCTATGATTAAAGACAGTTAACAATAGCGTTGTTTAATGGATAGTTTTCTTGTGGGATCCGGAATCGCAGGAATGCGACCTGTTAAGGCGCATGATGCGGTTTTTATTCATAAAAAAATCTGCGCTATACGGCCCCCGGGGGGAATTACGCGCAATGATCCTTAAGGGGTATTTTCTTTGAGATATGCATCGAATTTTTCGAGAACTTCCGGCACATTTTTTCGGCCGAAACCAACGCGAAAAGCATTCGAGCCGTCATTGTAAAGGGTTCCCGGCAACAGCAGGATGCCTGCTTTTTCCATAAGATCCGTGCAGAACGCCTGCACCCTTCCTTTCAGCAGAAGGGGAAACGCAACCGATCCGGCTTTTGGCCGATACCACTGGAACAGATCGGCATGGTTTGTAAAAAAGCGGTCCAGTTGATCGAGGTTGTTGTGAATGATCCGAATGTTGCGTTCAGCGATTTTACCGGCGTTCTGTAACGCAATGGTGGCCAGAAACTCGCTTGGCGCACTGTTACAGATGGTGGTGTAATCCTTGAATGCAGACATTTCATTATAAATACGGGTGTTGCGGGTAGCAACCCAGCCGATTCTCAGACCGGCAAGGCCGAATGTTTTGGACATGACACCCAGAGACACGGCCCGATCATTGATATCGGCTGCAGCCGGCAGGCGGTCAGACAGATCCACTTCAAGGCCCCGGTACACTTCATCGGAAAAAATGATAAAACCGTGCTTTTCGGAAAGCGCTGAAAGTGCGTGGAGGAATTCAGGGTCGGGCAGAAAACCGGTGGGGTTGTGGGGAAAATTGACTACCACCACTTTGGTCCGGGGGGTCAGCAGTTTCCTGAGCACCCCAAGATCCAGTTCCCAGTTGTGGGCAGGATCACCCCGCCATTGGGAAACTTCAGCACCGATACTTTGGGCCACTTCAGCAAGAGACTGGTAGCAGGGCCCGTGCACGATGACGTGATCCCCGGAGTCGAGGGACACATTCATGAAATTGAAGATCGCTTCCTCTGCCCCGGCATGCACAAGCACGTGATCGTCGGTTATATTTTCGTACAATCCTGCAACCGCCTGCCGCAGTCCAGGATCACCTGATGACTCTGTGTAGCCGAGCCGCAGCGACAGGAACCGTTCCTGTGCACCGGGAGCAAGTGCAAGCAGCTCCTGCAGCTCCATGCTTTCACAATCCGAGGTGCACAGCAGATAAGGGGCGGAAAATTCATGTTGTGCAAAGTAGCGTTCAAGCCTGAACGGTGCCAGTTTCATGTTGCAGTTCCTTTAACCGTTGGTGCCGACGGATGGTAATGGTAGTAGTCATCAGGGCATGGCCGTTATTGGCATAAGGGCAGCGTGTCACAAATTGTCCATCTGTTCCAGAAAATGGGTATCAATATTCCCGTCTTGAAACTCTTTATTTTCAAACACCTTTTTATAAAAGTCAATGGTGGTGGCAATCCCGGTGATCTCAAATTCATCCAGGGCCCGTTTCATGCGGCGGACAGCCTGGAGACGGTCCGGTGCCCACACACACAGTTTGCCGATGAGGGAATCATAAAAAGGGGTGACCATATACCTGCCATGAATATGGGTGTCCAGACGGACACCGGGACCGCCGGGGAAAATCACCGAGGTTATTTCCCCGGGAGAGGGCATAAAATTATCTTCCGGATCCGATGCATTGATGCGGCATTCCATGGCCCAGCCGTTCAGAAGGATATCTGCCTGGGCCAGGCCCAGTTCTTTTCCGGCGGCAATGTCGATCTGTTTTCTAACAATATCCATGCCGGTGATCAGTTCGGTAACCGGATGCTCCACCTGGACCCTTGCATTCACCTCCATGAAGTAATAATTTTTGTCCTTGTCCACCAGAAACTCAATGGTGCCGGCATTGGTATAATCAAAGGCTTTGGCAATACGGATGGCTGCGCTGCCCAGCTGCTCTCTCAGGGTGTCATCCACAAAAAAGGAGGGGGCCTCTTCGATGAGTTTCTGGTACCGCATCTGGATACTGCATTCCCGTTCTCCGAGATGGACATAATTGCCGAAATGATCCCCCAGGATCTGGATCTCGATATGCCGGGGCTTTTCAATATATTTTTCCAGGTACAGGGCCGGGTTGCCGAATGCAGCCCCGGCTTCGGCAGATGCCACGGAAAAAGCGGCCAGCAGGTCCTGCCGGCTCCTGGCGATGCGCATGCCCCGTCCTCCCCCGCCGCCGGCAGCCTTGAGGATCACCGGGTATCCCACCTGATCTGCTGCATCACAGGCCGCCTCCGGGGTTGCGATTACATCCTCACTGCCCGGAATGACCGGAATACCCATATTGATAAGGATCTGCCGGGCTGCTGATTTGTCACCTGCCCTGGCTATTGTCCGGCTGGACGGACCGATAAAGATGATCCCATTGTCATGACAGGCCTGGGCAAAGGAGGCACTTTCAGACAGAAATCCATATCCCGGGTGGACGGCATCTGCACCGGTATCCCGGGCCGCCGCAATGACGGCATCCTGGTTCAGGTAGCTTTTCCGGCTCAACGCCGGCCCGATATGCACTGCCTCATCCGCCTGTTTGACAGAAAGGCTGTCCATGTCTGCATCGGAATACACGGCAACGGTTTTAATTCCCATTTCCCGGCAGGTCCGTATGACCCGCAGGGCAATTTCCCCTCTGTTGGCGATGAGAATTTTTTTGATTGTCATGATTTTTCACCCAGTGAAATTTCCATCAAAGCCTGGTTTTTCATGACCGGCTCCTCGTTTTCCACCAGGATTTTTTTCACCACGCCCGCCTTGCTGCACCGGATTTCCGTAAAAATCTTCATGGATTCAATCATGCAGACAATGGCTTCAGGTGTGACAGACTGCCCGGTTTCCACCAGCGGGGGCGCATCCGGTACAGATGACCGGTAAAAAGTGCCCATGACCGGTGAGGTAACGGTGTGAATGGTGTTGTCCATGATTATCTCCCTTTTTGTATTTAGGTCAACGTTGCATGCCGCATAAAATTTATAAAAATACTTGACATATATTTTGAATCTATGTCAAGTATATTTTTACTGGCCACAATATTTATTGTAATGAGAAAAAAGCATCGTATATGGAAAAATCGTTAAAAGTGCAGAAAATTCCCAAACAGCCCCTGGCTGTAAAAGCCTATGAAACCCTGGTGAAAAAGATCATCTGCCTGGAATACCAGCCCAGCCAGCACCTGGAGGAAAACCAGCTGGTGGAGGATCTGGGCATCGGGCGGACCCCTATCCGGGAGGCCCTGGTGCGGCTGCACGGCGAAAAAATGGTGGAATCCCATCCCAAAAAAGGGGTGATTGTCCGGCCCATCACCCTGCAGAACACCAAGGCCATGTTTGAAAGCATGAAGCTGATCGAACTGGGGATTGTGGATATTGCCGTGGATAAGGACTGCACTGTTTTTCTGGAAAAAATGAAGGCAGCCAACCTCTGGGCACAAAAAGCCATCATGGCCAATGATGTGTTTGACCTGGTGGAGGCAAACCATGAATTTCACATGCATTTTGCCAGGTGTTCCCAGAACGAGTTTCTTATCCGGGCTGTAAAAGACATCAGAAGTGAGGCCAAACGGCTGTCTTACCTCTCCTATGACAACGTTATCGACCCCAAACGGCCATTGAAAACCCATTACCAATCGGTATTTCATGAACATGACCAGATCATAAAAAGCCTGGCTGAAAGAGATGCCGTCCAGACAAAGCAACTGATTTCAGAACATATACTGACGTTCAGGGATAGAATTATTGTGTTTATGACCTCATGAAAGGCTGTTCCATGCGTGAAAACGCTAACATATTGAAGCATGGTGGAAATAAAAAAATCTATCAAAAAAGGGAAACTTAATGACTCCAAAAGAATTGCGGTTACTTTCTGCGAGAGGAAAATTTAACCAGCATACGGCTGGGTTCTGTGAAGGATATGTCCAGGCGAACCTGGTGGTGGTTCCGGAGATATATTCAAATGATTTCAAACGGTTTTGCAAAGAAAATCCCAAACCGTGCCCCTTGCTTGAGGTTGTAGGGCCAGGGGGCCATCATACCATGAAACTGGCTGAAAATGCCGATCTTTTGGATACTATTCCCCTATATCTGATCTGGAAAAATGGAAAGGTGTGTGATGAAATTGTCCAGATCCATGATTACTATTCGGACGATCTTGTCTTTTTCCTGCTTGGGTGCAGTTTTTCTTTTGAACAGGCCTTGGTTGAATCCGGCATCCGGTTACGTCACATTGAGGAGAAAAAAAATGTGGCCATGTATAATACCAATATTCCCCTGAAGCCAAGCGGACCGTTTTCAGGCAACATGGTTGTGAGCATGCGTCCGATCCATCATTCCCTGGTGCCTCTAGCATGTCTTGTCACCGGTCGATATCCTGGTGTTCATGGTGAGCCGGTTCATATCGGGTATCCGGAAATGATTGGTATCCGGAATGTTGACCAGCCGGATTTTGGTGATTCTGTTGAGATCAGGCCAGATGAAATTCCGGTATTCTGGGCATGCGGGGTAACGCCTCAAAATGTCCTGATGCAAGCTGGTCTGCCTTTTGCCATTACCCATGCACCAGGATTCATGTTTGTTGGCGATATGCGAAATGATAATTTTTTAAAAACCTTAATTTAAAAGGAGAATCTTTATGCGGATTCAAAAAAAAATTCTAACAATGTTGGCAGTCAGTTTCTTATCCATTCTGTTTTTTGCCCCGTCCACCTTGGCATCAGACAAAAAAATCCGGGTTGTGGGCTCTTGGAGCAGCTTGACCATGTTCAAAAATTTTGAAAAACCATTTTGGACCCAGGTTGTACCCAAAGAAATGGGGATTGAAACCAGCATGACCAGTTTAAGTCAGGTCAAGCTCAAAGGGCCGGCTGTTTTGCGCGGCATTAAAATGGGAGTATTTGATGTGGTCCATACCGTGGCTGATTATGTGGTACCGGATTCACCGGCTCTGGCAGGGTTGGATCTGCCGGCAATGGCCCCAGATATTGAAACTGCCCGCAAGGTGGTTGATGCCTATTGGAATACCATGGCAGAGTATTTGAATAAGGATTTTGATGTCAAATTGTTAAGCATAGTTCCCTATCCGGCTCAGGTAATTTTCAGTAATGTCCAAATCAATGGCCTGAGTGATTTGAAAGGGAAAAAAATAAGAGCCAGTGGGTGGACAACATCTGAATTTGTTACGGCTCTTGGTGCATCCGGCATCACCCTTTCTTTCAGTGAAGTTCCCCAGGCTCTTCAACGGGGTATTGTATCCTGCGCCATTACCGGAAGCCTGTCCGGATTTTCCGCAGGATGGGGCGAGGTTTCAGATTATGTCTATCCCCTGCCTGTGGGCGGATGGGATTATGTAATCGGCACAATGAGTATGAAAACCTGGAATGAATTGGGTGCTTCTGACCAAGAAAAACTTACGTCCCTGATCAAGACAGAATTAATGGAACCGGCCTGGAAAGTGACGGAAGAAGAAACAAAGCAAGGACTTGAATGTCTCAGCGGCACTGGCAGTACCTGCATGTATGGAGAACCTGGTAATGTAAGCCTGATTCCAATCACGCAAGGGGATACAGACCTGGCGAGAACCATATTGATTGAAAAAGTGTTACCAGCTTGGGCCGGCAAGGTAGATACAGCTGTTGTTGAAAAATGGAATAACAGCGTTGGGAAGGTGGTCGGTTTCACAGCCAAGCCATGAATGCAATTTTAATATAGTATCAACTGCCGGCACAGATGGCAGTGCCGGCAGTTGATACTGTTTCGGCATCACAAGGAGAATGGCAAACAGGAAGGTTTTCATGATAAATAGATTGATATTGAAAGGGGAACGTTTGTCACGGGTCGCTGCATGGGCAGGAGGGATTATTTTATTTTTAATCTCCATCCTTATTACCGTTGAGGTGATTTTAAGAAAGGTGTTCTCTATTTCCATGGGCGGGGCTGATGAGATCTCCAGTTACGCTCTGGCTGCCAGTTGCAGCTTTGGGTTTTCCTATGCCCTTTTCCAGAAAGCCCATATCAGGATAGATGTGCTGTATACCATGTTTTCGCAAACGATGCGCCATATACTGGATGTTTTGTCATTACTTCTGCTCGGGACGTATATGCTGGTATTGTCTTATTATGGGTTCCAAGTTTTTTGGATTTCCTTTTTAAAGGGGTCCACAGCCAATACACCCCTGCACACCCCTTTGTGGATTCCCCAGTTAATATGGCTTTTGGGGCTTTGGGGATTTACCTTGTGCATCTGCCTTATCCTTTTCGGTACTCTCGCCAGTCTTTTTAAAAAAGACTTCCATGCCGCTCAAAAACTTGCAGGTACCACAGATTTGAAGGAAAAAATCGGTCAGGAATCTATTACAGCACCGGGAGGTGACCAATGATCGTAACTATCACCCTTGGCATTCTTTTATCCTTGTTGCTGCTGAGTATCCCTGTAGCTGCGGCTCTCATCGTGCTGGGCTTTTCCATTGGTGAAATTTTTTCTGATCTGCCACTTTATAAAGCTATTGGAGAAATTTCCTGGACCGCCAGTACAGATTTTATCCTACTTGCCATCCCCTTGTTTGTTTTGTTGGGTGAAATCCTTTTACGCGCTGGCATTGCCCAAAAAACATACACTGCTCTTGATCGGTGGTTATCCTGGCTGCCGGGAGGGCTGATGCATGCAAACATTGCGACTTCCGCCATGTTTGCTGCTACATCAGGGTCAAGCGTGGCAACCGCAGCAACTATTACCACCGTGGCATTGCCCCAGGCAAGACGATACCAGTACAAAGAAAGCTTGTTCGCAGGTTCTATTGCTGCTGGTGGGACATTGGGAATTCTGATTCCCCCGTCAATCAACCTGATTGTGTATGGTTTTTTGACCAATACGTCCATCCCTCAGCTTTTTCTGGCGGGCATTGTTCCCGGTGTTATTCTGACCATTCTGTTCATGGGCTGTATTTTTTTGATATGTGTTTTCAGGCCTGAATTCAGTGGCAGAAAAAGTCATGCCACTTTTGAACAGCGACTCAGCAGCCTTGTGGATCTAATCCCGGTCATTCTTATTTTTATTGTGGTCATCGGCTCCATATATGCCGGCATTGCCACGCCCACCGAATCGGCTGCTTTGGGGGTGCTGTTTTCTCTGGGGCTTGCTTTCCGGTATAAGGCCGTAACATTAAATTTTATGAAAACGGTTTTTGAAGGGACTATGCGAACAACCGCCATGATTATGCTGATCCTGGTGGCAGCCAATTTTCTGAACTTTATACTGGATTCCATCGGGCTGGCAGAACAGCTCACAGAGTTTGTGAACAATCTTGGCCTTTCAGCCTTTAAAACGCTACTGGTAATTATCATGCTATATATTGTACTTGGATTTTTTGTAGAGACGTTATCTTTGATGGTAATCACCATCCCTATAGTCGCACCGGTGATGGTCGGTCTTGGGTACAACCCTGTATGGTTCGGAATAATTATTATTTTGCTTATTGAAATGGCTTTGATCACTCCCCCAGTGGGGTTGAATCTATATGTGGTTCAGGGTGTCCGTCAGAGAGGATCCATCAGTGATATTATGATTGGCAGCATCCCTTTTGTAATTATGATTGCATTGATGATTGCGTTGTTGGTGGCATTTCCGGACATGGCCCTGATTTTCAGCCGAAT
Organism: Desulfotignum sp.; assembly: GCA_011390695.1. The sequence continues at coordinate 2,768 of JAABRW010000158.1, read as the reverse complement.
GGTTGCATAAACTTTCTATATCAACCATTTCCGCATCATTCGGAACTTTGGATATCGCCCTGTATCTGCCCAACCTGATGAAAGCCAACTAAAACTTTTTAAGGTAATGAACCATGAAACACATCGATTTGAACTGTGATATGGGAGAAAGCTTTGGTGCGTACACCATCGGCATGGACACCGAGGTCATGGACCATATCACCTCGGCCAATATTGCCTGCGGATTCCATGCCGGAGATCCTCTGGTCATGGACAAGACCGTGAAACTGGCACAGCAGAAAAAAGTGGGTATCGGTGCCCATCCGGGATATCCGGATCTTTCAGGATTCGGCCGGCGGCACATGGCCTGCTTGGAAACCGAGATCCAGCAGTATGTCATCTACCAGGTAGGGGCCCTCCAGGGTTTCTGCCGGGCCCACGGGGCAAAAATGCAGCATGTCAAACCCCATGGGGCACTTTACCTGGATGCGGTGGAAAATGATACCGTTGCCAGAGGGGTTACCGCAGGCATACTGGCCATTGATCCGGACCTTTTGTTTGTGGCCCTGGCAGGCAAAAAAGGGGAACCCATGCGGCGCATGGGGGCGGAGCTGGGGCTCAAGGTGGCATATGAAGCCTTTCCGGACCGGGCTTATACGCCCGAAGGGACACTGGTTTCCAGAAAACAGCCCGGTGCGGTTATTTCAGATCCGGACACAGTGGCGCAGCGGGCCCTGGACATGGCCAATGGATATGTCATTGCTGTGGACGGCAGCCGCATCGATCTGGAAGTGCACTCCCTGTGCGTGCACGGAGACAACCCGGCTGCCGTGGCCCTGGTGAAAAACATCAGAAGCATTCTGGAAACCAATGGGGTACAGGTGACACCCATGGGGGAAAAATCAGCGTTATGACCGCACAGGTGTATGACAGACCGGTCTGCCGTCTGGCCGGTGACAAAGGATTTCTGGTGGAATTCGGTGACGGCATTGATCCGCAGGTGAATGCAAAGGTGCGGGCCATGGCCGGGGTTCTGGAAAAAGAAAAGCCGGAAGGGATACTGGAAGTGATCCCCACCTACCGGTCCCTTTTATTCATTTATGACCCGGAACAGACCGATCCGGACAGCTTGTATCTGCTGGTTGAAAAACTGGAAACCAGCCGGGCGGAAATGGATCCGAATACATTCAGGATCGTTGAAATTCCAGTATGTTATGGCGGTGAGTTCGGTCCGGATATCGGCAATGTTCAAAAAAACTCCGGCCTGACACAGGAACAGGTGATCCAGGTGCATGCGGCCCCGGAATACCTGATCTATATGGTAGGATTTACCCCGGGATTTGCCTTTCTGGGGGGACTGGATAAAAGATTGTTCACGCCCCGGCTGAACACCCCGCGCATGGTCGTACCCAAAGGTTCTGTGGGCATTGCCAACAACCAGACCGGCATGTATCCCATTGCCAGTCCCGGCGGGTGGCAGCTCATCGGAAGAACCCCCCTGAACCTGTTTGCACCCGGGAAAAAAGACCCCTTTCTTTACCGGGCAGGGGATAAGATAAAATTTGTGCCCATATCCGAATCTGAATATAACCGTCTGACCCAAAAGGAGACCCGCTGATGACTGCTTTTGAAGTACTTGCCCCCGGCGGATTTACCACGGTTCAGGACAAAGGCAGGTTCGGGTTCCAGCAGATGGGTGTACCTGTCTGCGGGGTTCTGGACACCTTTGCCTGTGACACTGCCAACCTGCTGGTGGGCAACGACACCAACCGGGCTGTATTGGAAATCACGGTCATGGGACCGTCCCTCAAATTTCTCTCATCCATGGACATTGCTGTCACCGGTGCAAAAATGGACATCACCCTGAACGACCAACCCAAGGAGCAGTGGCGGTCCATCCGGGTGAAGCCCGGTGACGTGCTGACCATTTCCCAGGTCCAGGCCGGCTGCCGGGCCTGTCTGGCCGTCACCGGGGGGATTAAGGTTCCGCCGGTCATGGGATCCTGTTCCACTTATGCGGGCGGCGGTTTCGGCGGTTTCATGGGCAGGCCCCTTAAGGCCGGCGATATCCTGGATGCCCATGGCGGTGACCTGCTGAACCGTGACAGGGTGGTACCGGAAAAACTGGTTCCGGAGTATCCGTCCCATGTGCTGCTGCGCGCAGTTCCCGGCCCCCAGGATGACTTTTTTGACCAGGGCGCAACCACCCTGTTTACGACCCAATATATGGTCACCCCCAAGGCAGACCGCATGGGGTACCGGCTGCAGGGAGAAAAGATTCCCATCAAACCGGGCATGCCCAAAAGCATTGTATCGGAACCCTCCATGCCCGGCGGCATCCAGATCCCGGCGGATGAACAGCCCATCATCCTTTTGGTGGAGCAGACCGTGGGGGGATATGCCAAAATCGCCACCGTGATCTCCACAGATATCCCAAAGGTGGCCCAGGCCACCCCGGGAGATACCATTTCATTTGAAAGCATTGATCTGAAAACCGCCCACCAGATCTATCATGATGAAAAGAAAAAACTGGCAATGATCCTGGAGCACATGTAGCGTCTACAAAACCGGACATCCATATGATTCGGCCTGGAGGCAGCTGTTTATCCCATGGCAAAGGCCCACTGGGCACCCAGAAAAACCACCATGCTCAAAACAATGGTCAAGAGCAGGTTTTTGAATACCCCGCCGATGATACAGGCCGCAATGGCGCCGATGAGATAGGGATTATCCAGGTTCAGATCAAGGGTTTTTCCATCCGGCATCAGCTCAGAGGGCACTATGATGGC
>JAABRW010000146.1 GCA_011390695.1 Desulfotignum sp. | reverse complement strand
CCGACATATGGCGGTTCGTTGAGACCGTTAAACAGTATATCGAGAACCAACGCAGGCCTCTGAATCCAAAAAGTGTAAAAAACCAAAGGCCCTGACCGGTGGCAAGAGGCCTCAATCACTGGCTTGACTTGTCCCTGAAGGAGCGGGAGTGCGCGGGAATTTTTGTTCAAACCAGTCCGCCGAGGGCCACAGTGATGGCCTCTCCGTTGACACCGCTGGATTCTTCAGATGCCAGAAAGGCGATCACCTCTGCTACTTCTGCGGGTGTCACCACCCGGCCCGCAGGGTAAAGCGTTGCTCTTTGCGCCCACACTTTTTCCGGGGTGATACCTTGGTGCGCGGCTTCGGCTGCAGCTGAAGCCTCTGCCATTGGGGTTCGCACCCATCCGGGCAGCACCGCGTTGGACGTCACGTTATGGGGCCCGGCATCCAGGGAAATCGACCGCATCAGGCCCAGAAGGCCGTGTTTGGAGCTGGTATAAGCGCTGCCGGCATATTCCGCCTTCTGTCCGGCTGTGGAACTGGTGAACACAAGCCGGCCATAGCCTTGTTCAATCATGTCTTTGACAACGATGCGTGACAGATGATAGGGGCCATCCAGATTGATGCGCATGGTTTCCTCCCAGAGTTCCGGTTTCTGCTCCCAGATCACCCGCTCATGGGCTGAGCCGATACCATGATTGCATACCAGGATCGATACCGGGCCCAGGCGGTCGTGTGTTTCCTTTACCGCAAGGGCACACCCCTCAGGGGTGCCCAGATCTGCTGCAACAAAATCCATTCCCAAAGATTGCAGTTCATCTTCACTGCGTGCAACAGCCATGACCCGTGCACCGCGTGCGCTCAGCAGTTCAGCCGTCACCCGGCCGATGCCCCGTCCTGCACCCGTTACCAGCGTCACCCGTCCTTGAACTCCCGGCATACTGCTCCTCCTTTTTTTTGGGCTTCCAGTTATTCATATGTCAGTTGACAATCCGGCGTGTCAGGCGCTTTATGGCCATACTTCCAAACAAGAATGTAAATATGATCATGTAAGCCAGGTTGAAAAACAACCCCGGGTCAAAACTGTTGAAAAAAAAGGCCCTCACCAGCCTGACCGCGTGCATTAACGGGAAAACTGCTGCAATCCACCGGGCAAATTCAGGCAGGTTTTCCAGGGGGAACACAATACCGGAAAAGAAAAACATGGGGGTGATCAAGCCGGTAAAAAAGAAGTTGAAGTGGTTGATGTTTTTGACAAAAGAGGTGACAAAAAGTGCCAGTGCGGCAAACATCATGCCGGTGATAAAACCGATGAACGGTGTGAAGAATGCCATGCCGGATCCCACCAGGCCGAAGCACGCAACAACGGTCAGAACTGCACCGGAAAAAAAGAATCCCTTGGTTCCGGCAAAAAGGATTTCCCCTATGAACATGTCTTTGACGGTCAGGGATGCGGATATCATGCCGTCATATACCTTGTCGAACTCAAGGCGGATAAAGGAGCCAAAGGTGCATTCATAAGTGGCTGTGAACATTGCCGACGGGACAATGATTCCTGAGGCAAGAAACAGGATGTATGTTTTTCCGTCTATCAGCCCGACATAGCTCCCCAGGCCCAGTCCGATTCCGGCAAGAAACATCAGCGGCTCCACAAACGGGGGAAATCCATTACTGATCAGATGTTTTGTGTATACGCGGACATGACGGAGCCAGACACTGAATATCCGCTGAAGAAAAGAAGGTGGTCTGACCTGTCCGAGATCTGCCATTGTGTGTATGCTATTCATGCAGTTTTCTCCCGGTGATTTTAAGGAATACATCCTCAAGATTGGATTGTCGCAATATGAAATCTCCTGCCTTGAATTGATCCGAGATCTGTTTGATGATTTCAAAATCATCGGCATACAGCAGCAGTCGGCTGTTCATGAATTCGGTGCGGACACCATCTGCGGCATTGAATGTCTTGCCGCCGGTATGTAAAAGCTCCAGTACATATGTTTCAATATGCTTGTCAATCAGATAGGCAGGCGGGCCCTGCATAACCTTTTCCCCTCTGTTCATGATAATCAGGTCATCGCATATCTGAAAGGCTTCTTCCATGTAATGGGTGGTCAAAAGAATGGTCACGCCCTGTTCTTTGAGATCACGCAGCTTATCCCAGATCACGTGGCGTACCTGGGGATCCAGCCCGGTGGTGGGTTCATCCAGGATCAGAAGTTTGGGGTTGTTGATCAGTGCCCGTGCAATCAGAAGCCTGCGTTTCATCCCGCCGGACAGCTGACGGATCTGGAAATTTTTTTTGTCTGAAAGCTCCATGAATGCAAGAACATTCTTTATAAAATGCCGGGCCTGTTTTGCAGGCAGGGCATAAAATTTGGAATAGATCATCAGGTTCTGAATGACACTTAATTCCTGGTCAAGGTTGTCTTCCTGGCTTACAATTCCGGTAAAAAATTTTATCTCAAGTGCACTTTTTTTCGGGTCATAGCCAAAAACAGATACCTGACCGCCATGTGAATGATCCCGCTCGGCTTTGCCGAACAACATCTTCATCATGGTTGTTTTGCCGGCGCCGTTGGGCCCCAGAAAGCCAAAGCAGATACCCCTGGGTACTTCAAAACTCAAATTATTGACAGCTGTGAGATTACCGTATGTTTTGTGAACATTTTGTGCTTTGATTGCCAGTTCTTTCATTCCCTCACCAACGGATGTTTATTTTTCATTTGCAGCCGCATCGATATCAAAAATTTTTTTGCCCTGTACATAGTCTTTGGTGGCATATTGGGAAATTTTCTGAATTTTTGACGACAGTTCTATTATCCGCTGGGTATGTTTTTTAACAAGCTGGATCAATTCAAGTCTCCGGGAAGGTTCCAGATGGGTATCCCCCAGTTTTTCAATTCCGATGGACACAACCTGCAGCGGGTTGTTCAGCTCATGGCTCACAGCGCCTGCCATTTCAAGAATGGCCCGTAATTTTTCCTTGTCCCGCTGTTCCTCTGCCATCTGCTTCTGCTGGGTGATATCCATGAAATATCCCAGGACTGCCCGGGTTCCCTCGTGTTTCACTGCGGTGACTGTTTCCATAACCCATTTCACCCGGCCTGTGCGGTCCACCACACGGAATTCATAAGGGGTGGTCCGCTGCCCGGTCAGCATCTGTTTTGCGCTGTCCCGGACAAGGGTCCTGTAATCCGCATGAACCAGGTCCAGAGACGGCATGCCGGTGAGGGCTTCTCTGGTATACCCGGTAATCCTGCAGAATTCGGGATTCACATACCTGAAACGCCCCTGCTGCACAATGTAGCTGCCGATCAGGGCACTGTTGCGGCTGTGCTCGAGTTCTTCTTCCGCTTGTTTTTTTTGGGTATTGTCCCGGATAAACCCTTCAATGGCCACGGCCCGGTTCCGGCTGTCTCTGACTACCGACCATCTGTCATGCATCCACCGGGTAGTTCCGTCTGAACCGATATAGCGGTATTCAACATCACCCCGGGTTTCACCTGCCGCCAGGGTCTGTTTTCGTGCCTCTCTGAGTTTCTGGATATCCTCCGGATGGATGTGCCGGGCGACACTGGTGGAGGACAATACGGTCCGTCCCGCTTCCTTTGATCCGTAAAGTGCCAGAAACCGCTTGTTGAAAAAAGGAAAGGTCCCGGATTCAATATCAAACAGGTAGATGGCATCCTGGGAATGATCTGCCAGCTGCTGGAAACTTTCCGATAATGTCCGTATAATATCCTGGTCCCTGGTTTCAGGCTTGATATCAGCCGCGCGCTCCAGTTTCCGGACCCGGGCCTCCAGTTCTTCGTATGTCGGTTTTTTGTTCATGGTATGGGCCACTGTGCATTACCCCTGATGTTTTACCGCTGCCACAAGGGCACGGCGCATTACAGCCTGTTTTCATCTCTTTTCCCTCACATGGTCCAAATCAAAGCAAATCATGTGAAACACTATAACGGGGTGGTGTCATGATGTCAATTGCAGATGGCTGCAATAAATGATGGAAAAAGTCAGCAAGCCCAGTTCAGCATGTCAGATGAAAACAGGCTGCCACGTTTTTGGGGGTGCCTGTCAGTGGATTGAATTTTTCGGCTGCCTGTTTTCCGGATCATTGATGTTTAAACGATCGCGGTAGATACCCGGCGTTGAGCCGGCAATGGCCATGGCGCCGGTCGTGTGGACAAAAAAATCGGCCGGACCTGCGCCGCCTATGACTGCATATGCGTACCCCTGGGCCGCCATGGCATGGAGGCAGGAAAGTAACAATGCCTTGCCGATGCCGCTGCAGCGTTTTTCTGTGTCCACGCCTGTCGGTCCAAAAAAATTCCGGCAGGTGCAGTCATGGCAGGCAAATCCAATGATCTTTCCCGTCTCAGTGGCAATGAAGCAGGAGACCGGATGATTACTGAAGGCGACATCACACTCCCCGGCCCATCCCTGGCTGAACATTTTCTTCACCCATTCAACGACGGCATACTTCTCATAAGGCATGGCACGGCGAATCACAATGCCCCGGGTG
>JAABRW010000145.1 GCA_011390695.1 Desulfotignum sp. | reverse complement strand
CAGATTCAATCTGGATCTGCCTGAGGTCTGCGAACCCAAAGGATGTGCCTGCGGCGAGATTCTCATGGGATTGAAAACCCCGGATGCCTGTGCCCTGTACAAACGCACCTGTACCCCCATGACACCGGTGGGCCCCTGCATGGTATCCAGTGAAGGGGCCTGCGCCGCCTATTACAAATATAGCTAATGGGGTCACCCAGCCCATTAAAGGATGGACGATATGACATCTGATGAGACTGTTTCACTGGACCACGGCGCCGGGGGCAAAGCCTCCCATGCCATGTTTTCTGAAATGATTCTGCCGCTGTTTCACAATGACCAGCTGGCACAGCAGGATGACGGGGCTGTATGGGATGTGCCGGCTGGGCGAATGGCGTTTTCCACCGATTCCTATGTGGTGGATCCCATTTTTTTTAACGGGGGCAACATCGGGGATCTGGCAGTCAACGGCACAGTGAATGATATTGCCATGTGCGGGGCCAATCCCCTGTACATCAGTGTGGGCCTGATCATTGAAGAAGGCCTGCCCATAAAGGATCTGCAGAAAATTTTACAAACCATGGCACAGGCCGCGGAAACGGCCGGGGTCAAAATTGTCACAGGGGACACCAAGGTGGTGCCCCGGGGCAAGGCCGACAAAATTTTCATCAACACCTCGGGAATCGGCATCATTCCAAAAGGGGTGAATGTTTCAGGAAACCGCGCCAGGCCCGGAGATAAAATCATCATCAGCGGCACCATAGCTGATCACGGGATGGCCATTCTCAGTGCCAGGGAGGGTCTGGAGTTTGAATCAGATCTGAAAACCGATTCCGCCCCTCTGAACCACATGGTGAAATCCCTGCTGGATGCAGATTGTGATATCCATGTACTGCGGGATCCCACCCGGGGCGGGGTAGGCACCACCCTCAACGAGATCGCGGCAGGCTCCAAAGCGGGCATAACCCTGTTTGAATCAGCGCTGCCCATGAAAGGGGCTGTCAAAGGGATGTGCGAGCTGCTGGGATTCGATCCGCTGTATATTGCCAATGAAGGCAAACTGATCGCCATAGTGCCGGAACATCATGCCTCCAGGGTGCTGGAAATTATCCAGGCAGATCAGTTCGGCAAAGATGCAGCTGTCATCGGGGAGGTGACCGACCAGTATCCGGGAAAGGTGTTTCTGGAAACCGCCATCGGGGGCAGGCGCCTGGTGGATATGCTCACAGGCGAGCAACTGCCCCGCATCTGCTAACCAGTGAGAATATCGGTGATGTGTTTTCTGGCTGTATCCATGAAGGCCGGCAGGGCCCTGGCAAGGGTCGGGGTAAGTTCCGTTCCCCAGTCGATCTTTTCAGGCTGAATCCCGATCACCCGCAGATAGGGCCTGTGCCCCCGCATCTGGGCCATGCCCAGAGAATCCAGAAGATCGATATCATGCAGAGACAGCATCTGTTTTTCATCCTTGCGCAGATCGCTTTCCTCCAGGCTGAAGATGGTGCCCGGGGGATGGCCTGCCCGGACAATATCCAGAACCAGGATGTTTTCATAATTTTCAAACAGGTAAAAGATATCCTGGGTAAAGGTGCCGCCGTCAACAAAATCCACCTGTTTCCATGTGTCTTTTTCCTTGCGCAGCGCATGCACTGCATGAACACCGATGCCCTCGTCCATGAGAAGGGTGTTGCCCACCCCCAGTACCAGCAGTTTTTTCAATGGATGCCCCCAAAAAAGCGGGGCCAGTCCCGGGTTATTGCCGTTATTCACCGCCGGCAGCGGCCGGTGCTGATGGTAAATAACGACAATAACCCAGGCCTGACCCCAAAGGTCTGGTCAGTTTGTTAATGTAAATTAAAGCGGTACTTCCACTTTAACGGTCCGACCGGTGTCTGCGTCCAGCACGTGGACGGCGCAGCCCAGTCAGGGGTCGAAGGCGCGTATGAGCCGCCCCACATTCACCGGGTTTGCAGCATCCGGCACCGGCACACCGATGAGGGCTTCTTCAATGGGGCCTCTCTGCCCCATGTCATCCCTGGGGTTGGCGTTCCAGATGGTGGCGGATGTCACCTGGTAGTTGGCAATTTTCTGGTCCTTGATATCCACATAATGGAGCAGGGCGCCTCTGGGGGCCTCTGTCATGCCCAGGCCTTCTGCAGACTGGGGGATGGGTGTCGGCACAAAGGTTTCCTTGCCGGGTTCGGCCTGGGAGAGCCATTCTTCCAAAGCAATGGCAACCAGTGCGGTTTCTTCCGCCCGTGCCACATGGCGGCCCAGAATGGAAAAGCAGGCATCGCCGATATCCCGCAGATTTTTCACCCCGAGTTTTTCCCGGCCGGTTTTGGACAGCTCGGGATTGGTGGCCCACATTCTTGCCAGAGGGCCCCCTTCATGGGGTTTGCCGTTGTAGCGCGGTGCTTTGATAAAACTGTAGGCACCGGGTTTGTTGGGATTGGGCAGGGTTTTTCCCCTGGTGGGATTAAGGCCTGTGGTGGAATCCTCGAACCAGGAATATTTCACATATTCCTTGATCATGGCCGGATCCACTGCATAGTCCTTGCCGTCAGTGTACACACCGGATTTGAGCAGTGTCTCGCCCTTGCTGTTCAGCGGGAATACGCCCCAGGAAACCAGGTTCTTATGGCCCACACCTGTCTTGAGCAGATCGCCGTAGGGACCTGCCAGCAGGTAGACAAGGGGAACATATTTTTCCAGGACAAATTTTTTGACCTTTTTAAACCGTTCCGCATAGGCATTCAGGGCTTCTCTGGTGGGAATCTCGGTGGAGCCCCCCACAACGATGCCCTGGACATGGGGCATTTTGCCCCCCAAAAGCGCCACCATTTCATGGCATATTTTGCGGATCTCCAGGGCTTCCAGATACTGTCCCACTGCCACGTCATTCAATTCCTTGGGCAGCCGCACATCATTTTTGGCGTATCTGGGAATAAAGGGGGCGGTTTCCGGACCATTGACATAGTCCAGGGCAGCCAGGTGGTAAAAATGCAGGATATGGGACTGCAGAAAGTTGGCCCCCAGGATCAGGTTTCTGGCAATCCGCCCGTTGTCCGTCAGTTCCACGCCGAATGCGTCATCCAGCGCCAGGGCCGATGCTGTGGCATGGGCAGTGGGGCAGACCCCGCAGATTCTCTGGGTGATCTGGGTGGCATCCCTGGGATCGCGTCCCATCAGAATCTGTTCGAATCCCCGGTACATACCGCCGGTGACATGGGCGTCAACCACCCTGCCTCCGGCAACTTCCACTTCTGCTTTGAGATGGCCTTCGAGCCGGGTTACCGGATCGATAGCGATTTTTATTTTTTTTCCGGCCTCGGCCGGTTTTGTTTCAGGTTGACAGCCTGCCATAATAAAATCTCCTTATTGTATACTAATAGGCGGGTTCATAAAAGGGTGACATTGCGTCGGGAAAGCCCGGTTCCACGCAGCCTATGCACACGGCATTGTTGACACACCAGTTCATGCCTGAGTTCCATTTTCTCTTGTAGCAGTCTGCATAGGTGTCCGGACCCTTGCAGCCCACATCCATGCGGCAGCCATGGGGATCGGACAGGCTCATGGCCATGAAGGCTTCGTCGTAGTCATCCAGTCTGGGGCAGTTGTCATGAATATTATTGCCGTAAAAAAGTGTGGGACGTCCGTCATAATCCAGTTCCGGAATACCGCTTTCCAGCAGGTGGACAATGGAGCCCACAATCCAGTCCGGATGGGGCGGGCAGCCCGGAATATTGACCACAGGAGTGGTAATGTTTTTGTTTTTGAAAAAATCCATGACACCGGTGGCACCCGTAACATTGCCCTGTGCTGCAGGAATACCGCCGTATGCGGCACAGGTGCCGACGGCCAGAACAGAACCGGCCATGGGGGCAATTTCCTGAACCATATCCATCATGGAAATTTCTTTGTGGCCGATTTCGCCTAAAATACAATACTTGCCGTTTTCCGCCACAGGGATGGACCCTTCAATGGCCAGAGAAAATCTGCCCTGGTATTCTCTGGCCACTTCATACACATGCTCCATGGCCATTTCACCTTCGCAGACACTCACGGTGGGATGGAACTGAAGACTGATCACCTTGAGCAGGATGTCGGCAATGGACGGGTCCACACTGTTCAACAAAGACACGGAACAGCCGGTGCAGCCCTGTCCCTGGATCCAGAGCACAGGATGTCGTTCCAGGCCTTTTTCCAGTGCCTGAATCAGGGCCGGATTGAACATTTGTGAAATACCGATACCGGCAGCTGTTCCTGTAACGGTCTTCAGAAAGTTCCGCCTGGAAATCCCTGTTTTTTTCGGTTGCGCATCCGGCAACTTTTGTTTGTCTTTCACGGGCACCTCCTTGATGCTGTTAAAAACATGGTTCATGTTTTGTATTTAATATATGTTTCCGGCCGGACCAGGACCGAAAACAAGTGGTACAATAGTATAAACCTGATTATCCAGATACCAGGCATAAAATTATATAGTTATAATGTAACTTCTGAATTGTCAATGGGAAAAAAAGAAACCATCAAT
>JAABRW010000144.1 GCA_011390695.1 Desulfotignum sp. | reverse complement strand
TCCAGTGAATTCCTTGATTTGGTAAAAGCATTTGAATCCTTTTCCTTTTATGAGCGGTATGATGTAAAAGATATTAAGCAGCTTGTGCCGGAAAAAATAAATGAAGTCAATATCCGCAGTTTTGAAATGAAGGTCCATAATATTCAGTCCTCTTTTGATTCCTATGTGGTGAAAACCCAGTCTGCAGAGGAAAATATGCTTCTGGATCAGCTGCGCAGCCATTTTTCCATTGTTTTTCATATTCTCCAGGTCATGGGGCGGCTGCTGCATTTTTATGAACGCCATCTGTATGATGTTGGATTCAAAGATGTTTACATGCGTGTCAGGCAATCTCTGGCCCAACTGATCGATCCGGATGTCCTTTTGGACCGGGCGGTAAATTTTTGTCTGTTTTATGCCTGGAAGTTTTTGTCATCCGGAAAGCAGGTGGCCTCCCATATTTTGAATAAAAACATGGAAACCTCCTCTGTTGAAGTGTCCATCCCCATGGACAGAGGGTTTCACAGCCGTCCCAGCCTCCTGGTGGCAAAAATTGTCCAGCACTATGGCGGAGAGGTGATTCTGCAGGTGGGTACCGACCATTTTGATGCCTCTTCGGTTCTGGATATCCAGTGGGCAGGGGGCAAAATAAAGAAAGAAAATATTGAAACCGTTGTCTTTACAGGAGATTCCAGGGCATTGCACGATCTGGTCATTCTGGCTGGTGTAAACTATGGGGAAGACCATATGGGAAAAGGAACCCCGCTGCCCAGACAATTGTCCTACCTGAGTTAAGCCATGGATGCCATCAGTCGGATACCTGTTATTGTGGCAGCGGGGAAAGGGTGCCGCATGGGCGGTGCCATAAAAAAACAATACCTGGTTTTCGATAAAATTCCGGTTTTGACCCGGACATTGATGGTATTTGACCAACATGACCTGCTGGATGATATCATTCTGGTGGTTCCGGAAGATGACCAGGCCTATTGCCGAAAAAGTATTATCCAGCCTTTTGCATTTTCCCAAAAGATCCATGTGGTTGCCGGGGGAAAGACCCGGCAGGAATCTGTTTTCAACGGACTCAACAAGGCAAAACAGATTACTGCTGCCCGGGCCGGCAGTCTGGTGCTTATCCATGACGGGGTCCGGCCCTTTGTAAGCCCTGATTTGATCAATCGCCTCATGGCTGTTGCGGCCCGGCAGGGGGGGTGCATCCCGGTCCTGGCTGTAAATGACACCCTCAAACTGGTCGCCCGGAACCAGCAGGTGGAAAAAACCCTGGACCGGGACCAGATATACAGGGCCCAGACTCCCCAGGTGTTTTGTCTTGATTTGATTCTGAAGGCGTTTGCATATGCCGGGGTCCGTAATTTTACGGGAACAGATGATGCATCGGTTATGGAGCATGCAGGTTTCAGCGTTTATACCACCCGGGGTGAGGTTACAAACATAAAATTGACAACACCGGATGATCTGATCCTTGCCCGGCATTTCAAAGAAAAAATGCAGCTGGTTTTAACATAAACATCCGGTCCGGTCAGACAGTTTGTTATTGACTTTGAAATACAGTTGAGCATAATAGAAAAGATTGTCTTAATCCATGATTATATTCTGGAGGTACCTTGATGGCGGAAAAACCGGCAATAAAAATTGGTTATCTGAAAATTACCGACCACCTTATTTTGGGTGTGACCAAGCTCAAACTGGAAAAAGGTATGGAAACCTTTGCCCATTGTTCCCTTGAGACGGTTGTCAAAAACGGATGGAATGAGGTTGCAGATGCCATTGCCACCAAGTCGCTGGATGGCGCCCTGATCCTGGCCCCCACAGCCATGGATCTGTTCAAATCCGGAATTGATTTAAAACTGCTGCTGCTCACCCATAAATCCGGCAGTGTGCTGGTTAAGAGCAAAAACGCCCACATCGAAAAAATCGAGGATTTTGCCGGAAAGACCGTTCTGATTCCCTATCAGTTGTCCATTCACAACATGCTGTTTCACAAACTTTTGTCGGAAAAAGGGCTGACCCCCGGCCGGGCCAGTGAACCCAATGTGGACGTCATACTGGAAGTGGTGGCCCCGTTTCAGATGCCTGAAGCCATTCAGCTGGATGAAGAAGGAGAAATCGGCGGCTTTATTGTGGCCGAACCTTTCGGCTCCCAGGTCATTGCCCAGGGACATGGAGAAGAGTTTTACCTGTCCAAGGATTTATGGCCAAAGCACCCCTGCTGTGTGTTTGTCATGCGCACTGAAATCATGGAAAAATACCCTGAAGCCATCCAGGAAATCTGCACCAGTTTTGTGAGATCCGGTCTTGCCATTGATGCACAGCCGGATCCGGCATCTGTCATTGGCGGAGATTTTCTGTCCCAGGAAAAAGAGGTGATTCACCGGGTATTGACCCGGCCGCCGGACCGCATACTCACCGGTGAGCTGCTTCCGGTGATAGAGGATCTGGACACCATTCAAAAATATATGATGGACAAAATGAAGATCATGACCAGTCTGGTTGATCTGGAAAAATTTGTGGATACCCGGTTTGCGAAAAAAGCAGGTGCCAGGTGAAGTGGTCTCAACTGGCCGCGTCAATAAATGAATAAATTTGTGAAATCGCTTTTACCGTCCAGTCGGGCTTTCCTGAGATAGTTTCCACTTTGTCCTGGTTCAACCGCCGGGCAGTTTCTTCAGCACCAACGCCCCGGTTCTTTAATGACATGATGATTTTCATCACAGCAGCCTTGTATTTCTCCAGATCCTGATCACGGGAAATATCAGGCTTCAGAGAAGGTTCCGTATTCACAAGGGCTGCCAGGTCATCCAGGGGTGCATCATCATCAGGTATCAATCGGGAAAGATCATCCAGGTCACCTGTTTCAGACGGCTGCACCAGCAAAGACAAATCATCCAGATCCACAGATGCTTCGTTTTCAGGCCCATCTGTGATTAATACACCCAGATCATCCAGATATTTTACAGTATCGGTTTCCCGGGGGACATCCACCAGCCGGGTCAGGTCATCCAGCGCGTTTTTGTCCGGCTGGTCAGAGGATGCAGAATCAAGTAAATCTGCCAGGTCATCGAGATCTTTTGAACAGGGCAAAGGGGTATCCAGCAGCCGGGTTAAATCATCTTCTGCCTGGATGGTCCGGACTGCTTCATGGGTTATTGTCTGAATGGCGGGATCCCGGGTGCCCTGCCTGATCATCTGCTGGAGCGCTGCTGCAATATTGCCCATGGCCGCCGCTTTTTTCTCTTCTGCCGCAGCTCTTTTTTCAAGGGCTGCAGCTTTTCTTTCTTCTACAGCCGCCCTTTTTTCATGGGCCAGGGCAATTTTTTTCTGGTTATCTTCCATATTGTTAAAAAAAGATCTGATAAGACCAAATCCATCTTTGCCGATCCGTATGTCTTCACCAGGCGGTTCAAACAACGGGGCTTTGGCATCGCTGGTATCTTTGGTGCGATTTTTGTGCAGGTCAGGGCCAGCATCAAGTGTTTTTTCTATTTCTCCGGGCAGTCTGCCGGCTTCCAGCATCTGCTTTATCCAAAGCATTAAAGGAAGATCTTTTTTTGCATACCAGGGACGTCCTTTAACCATCTCCACACCAAACCGGCTGCCAAACCGTTTCAATACAAACCTGGTGAGAGCGGTTCCGGCATCTATCTCCCGAGAGATGTCATGAACAGATAATAAATTTTCTCCAACCGCATCTTTTTTTGTATGTGTGTTATCCACTGTTTGCATGTCTCCTTTACAAACCCCTGGTTTTGCTCAAATCGCATACTATCATAGTTTTTCAAACCGAAAAAGAAGTTTCCTTCAAACGCAAATACATCAAACCGTTTGACAGGAAATAAGCGGGTTGGTATATTTTTACATATTCAGATTTTTTTAAACAACCCAAAAAATTACCATATCCGTAATCAACGGAGGGCAGTGGTGTATGAGAACTGCTTCCGGTTGAAACAAGACCAATTTTAATACAAAGACGTCTTTTTTTGTATTAACCCAGGGGGGGGAAGAACATGGCCGTGAAAAAAAAAGCAACTGCCGTAAAAGCCGATGCATTACTGGAACATGTGGATGCAGTAAAAAAGGGGAAAAAAGTATTTGAAGATGCTTTTCAGGGGGTTTCCCGCATGATTCTGGATGCCGGTATTCAGAAAATCACCGTAAAAGGTAAATCCACCTACCAGTTCGACCTTTTCACCCAGGGCAAAAAACACCTGGTGGGCATGTATGATGAGATCAACTCGTTTGTTTCCTTTGTCAAGGATGCCTCGGAAGGGGGTTCTTCCAGGGAAATGGCCTTTGTGCTGGTGGGAGAACCCGGAAACGGAAAAACCTTTTTTGTGGAATATCTGTGTGACCGGTACAGAGAATTTTTGTCCATTCCCGAGAACAAAAAATACACGTTCAGATTCATCAACCTGGACACCCTTGGGGGATATGGACAAATTCGCTTCATTGAATCCCAGACCTATGAGGATCCCATGATTCTGGCCATGAGCATTGAAGCTTCCAAAGACCGGTCCATGGAATA
>JAABRW010000143.1 GCA_011390695.1 Desulfotignum sp. | reverse complement strand
AGGATGGCAAATTGTGTCTTGTCCATGGTTCTCTCCCTGCCTTAATGACGGAGTTTTCTTCTTACCAATGGCTGCCGGACGTATGCATCGTCCTTCTGGATTATGAGATATGGTTGCCATGTCTTTTCCTGATGGCCCATTTTTTTTGCATATTACTCATATACAATATCATCATCAGGCAGATCTTCCGGTACCGGAAAAACAATGGTAAATTTTGCCCCGCCCTGCCGGCCCCTGCCCACCCAGATATCTCCGCTGCAGTCTTTGATAATCCCGTAGGAAATGGACAGGCCTAAGCCCGTGCCCTTGCCCACCTCCTTGGTGGTGAAAAACGGCTCAAACAATCGGTCTTTTATTCCTTTTTTTATCCCTGTGCCTGTATCCTGAATCACAATTCTAACCTGGTTGTCTGTGGCATCTGTCTGGATGATAATCCGGTCATCTTCGGTGTCCCTGCCGCCCTGTGCCGCCCATTTGGCTTCAATGGCATCTTTGGCATTCATGACCAGGTTGATGAACACCTGTTCCAGGCGGTCCGGATCTGCCAGAATTTCAGGCAGATCCGTTTTTTTTTCCCATACCACCTGAATACCCCGGATTTTCAACTGCTGGTTGAACATCTCAAAGGTCTGCTGCAGCACTTCATTGATCCGGGTTTTCACCAGGCGGATATCGGATTTTCTGGCAAACTGCCGCATGTGCTGGATGATTTTTTCCGCCCGGTCCACATTGGTATCAATTTTGGTAACCAGCTTATACAGAATATCTTCCTTAATGGGCTCCTGTCTGTGGATTTTTTTCAAACAGAAACTGGAGGAGGATTTTATGACAGACAACGGCTGGTTCAGCTCATGGGCGATACCGGTGGACATCTCCCCCAGGGTGGCCATCTTGCTGGCATGGAGCAGGTGCTGTTCTGTTTCCAGGCGCCGGGTAATATCATTGATGGTAATCAAAAATACTTTCTGACCGGAATAGGTTGCCGGTGCCACCCACATGTCCACATCAATCTGTTTGCTGTCTGCTTTAACCTGTTTAACCTTGGATATCTCTTTTCTGGATTTCACCTGCCTGGCCATCTCCTCTTTTTCTTCGGACAGAAAAAAATCTGTAAAGGTTTTTTCCAGCATTTGCGATTCGGAAAATTTATACAGTTCCAGGGCTTTGATATTGCAGTCCAAAATTTTCAAGGACTCCTGGTCCACGGCAAATACCGGATTGGATATGTTGTTGAAAATGGCATGGTATTTTTCTTCGGATTTTTGCAGATCTTTTTCCAGGCGCCGGCGCCGGGTAATATCTATGCTCATTTCCATGGCTGCCACGATGTTGCCGTCTGCGTCCTTTATAGGGGCGGTGATAAAAATCCAGTGTTTTTTTTCACCCTGCCTGCCCATGCCTTCTGTTTCACCATAATGGGACCTGCCGTCCCTGAAGGTTTTTTCCACCGGACAGTCTGGACATTTTTCATTCCGCCCTTTGTAGGCAGTGTAGCAGAAATCTCCGGGCCGGGGATCGAACCGTTCCTTGAACACCCGGTTATACTGAATCAAACGAAAATCTTTGTCCTGGACAGCAATCATGCACGGGGCATTGTCAAACAGGGCCTGGTATTCATTTTTCTGTTTTTTCAATTCCGCCTGGTGTTTGCCGATTTTCCGGCCCATCTCCTGAACCGCTTCCCTTAGAAAACCGATTTCATAGGCAGATCCGATATCGATATCTGCATCATACTCTCCCCGGGCAATGCGGCGGGTCCCCTCCACCAGTTTGAGAATGGGTTTTTTCACAAAGGTAAAAATGATGAAAAAGATCAGGAAAGATGAAACCAGAATGGTTGAAAAGGCCAGTTTAAATACCCCTTTTTCCATTTTCACCACCTGCTGGTCTATTTCTTTTAAAGACACCACCACATCCAGGGCCCCCAGGATGGTCTGATTTTCCGGGTGAAAATGGCAGGGGCTGGAAGAACAGCCCGGCTCGTTGTATATGGGCTGCACAATACCCAGAAGACGGTGGCCGGCAGGAGATGAAAAGATCCGGAAACGTTCACCAAGGGGCAGATCCGACGGCGGGGGATCATTCTTGTGGCAGATATCACAGGCCACCGCTTTGATGTCGGTCACCCTGTCCATTTCGGTTTTCTGGTTGGTGAATTTTATCTGCCCGTATTTATTATATATCCGGATATTTTCAATCTCCGGCTGCCCGGCGATATTATTGATGATCTGGTTGATATCATCCCGGGAATTGCGCATCATGGCATACTGTGTACCCAGCTTGATGGAATTGCTCAACCGGTCGGTGCTGGCCAGATGGGTTTTCATGCTCTGGGCCTTGAAACTTTTGATGTTGAAAAACGCCCACAAAGATATGGACAGAATAACGGTAAGGCTGACAAAGATGATCAGCTTGAATACCAGGCTGTGGCGTATGTAGTGCAATATTTTTGTCATAAAGCCGCCCGGGTCAAAAAAGGTCTGATGTCGGACAGATTCAAACCGCATCCCAAAGATGCCGAAGACAGCCCCATGGCAAGCCCCAGAAACTGGGGCAGGTAGAGCACCGGAACCGGATTTGGTTGAAACCGCTCCAGGTTCATCTGGCACATGGGACAGACCGTGACAATGGCATGGGCCTCTGCAGCCTGTCCCACAATCCGGCCCACCAGGGTCCGGCCGGTGTCAGGGCTGGTGGCAGGATTGGAAGCACCGCAGCAGGCACCGCCCATATCCCATTTCAGGACCCGGGCACCTGTGGCCTGGATCAGGGCATCCATGGAGCACGGCCTCTCCGGGTCATCAAATTCCGGGAACGGCCGCAGGCACTGGCAGCCGTAGTAGGGGGCAACAACCAGACCGGCCATGCAGTTGTCCGCTGCCTGTGCAATATCAGCCATATCCACATCACGGCTCAGCACATCCAGCAGGTGCCGTACCATCAGGGAACCGCGCATGGCCAGGCCCTCTTCAGACAGCGCCCGGTTGATCCGTCCCAAAAGATTTGGATCAGTTTTCACTGCCTGTCCGACCATTTTCAGGTTCAGGTAGCAGGCACTGCAGGGTACCAGAATATCCAGGGAAAGGGCCATTTTTTCCGCCAGGGCCAGATTGCGGGCAGGCAGCACATGGGCCAGAAAAGCATCCATGGCATGGGCAGCGGTTGCTCCGCAGCATGTCCAGTCCGTAATATGTGTCAATGTGCATCCCAGTGCTTCAAACAGTGCCCGGGTGGACATATCATATTCCATGGCAGTGCCTTCCAGAGAACAGCCCGGATAATACAGATATTCCATATCAATGCTCCTGTGTGTGTGCCTGTTCAAACAGATGTGCCAGTTTTCCCGGACCCCGGGAGGGCAGCCCGGGGTGCAGTTTGTTTTTTTTCAGAAGCCTGACCCCCATGGATGCATATCCCAATGGTACCAGGGGATTTTTCACAGCCAGAAAATACCGGGTCATCATTTCCATCTCCCTGACCCGGCCGTACTGCCGGATATTTTCCATAAACGCGGCATAAAACAATCTGGAGCGCCTGAACTGATCAAGTTTCAGGGCAAAGGCCGCCTGCTTGAGTTCTGCCATGGCTTGGGTCAAAGGCAAGCCCCGGGGACAGCGCAGGGTGCATACATAACAGCTGGAACATAAGGTAAAGGTATGGCTGGCAAACACCTTTTCCACACGTCCTGCAAGCAGATACCGCCACATCCGCCTGGGGGTCATATCCATGAAATCCAGGTTGGGACAGGATGCCGAACATGTGCCGCACTGGATGCAGGCATCCACCAGGTGTTTTATCTGATCCACCCGGTGTGAAATCCCGGGATGGGCTGCCAGTTTTCCAGATATCTCTGAAGGGGCCATGAAAATCTCCTTAACCGTGACCGGACAACGCTGTATTGATAACATCCAGCATGTGGACGGGGCTGATGCCATCCACCACTGCGGCCCCTGAGGGGCAGACCGCAGCACATATGCCGCACCCCTGGCAGACCAGGGGATCTATCACAAGCACCCCGGCCTGGTGATCCACATGCCTGGCCCCATAGGGACAGGCAGAGATGCATAACCGGCACAGGCTGCAATAGGCATTTCTCACACGGGCCATATCGTGTCCCGGCTGCACTTTTCCCCCGGACAACAGGGCCACAGCCCTGGCAGCCGCCGCCCTGGCTGCAGCAAGAGAGGATGCAATACCGGCAGGTTCCAGGGCCAGGCCGCAGGCCAGCACCCGTGGCTCCAGCGCCTCCACCGGGCGCCACTTGCTGTCTGCCTGTTCAAAAAAACCGAATGGGTCCAGATCCGCCCCAAAAATTTGTGCCAGGTCCGGGGTCAGATTCGGGATCACACCGGTGGCCAGGACAACATAATCCACATCCGTTTCCATGGACCGGCCAAGGATGGCATCTGACCAGGTAATCCTGGCGCCCTTGTCATCAGGTTCCAGTCCGGGGGGATGTTGTTTTTCATAGGGGAAAAACAGGACCCCTGCCTGTCTTGCCTCTGTATACAGTGTCTCCAGCAGACCCGGGGTCATCATGTCCCG
>JAABRW010000142.1 GCA_011390695.1 Desulfotignum sp. | reverse complement strand
AAAAAAATTCTGATTATCGTTGAAAATCTTCCGGTACCCTTTGACAGAAGGGTATGGCAGGAAGCCAATACATTGAAGCAGAATGGTTATGACGTATCCATCATCTGTCCCGTCATGAAAAATTATCTTAAAAGGTATGAGGTGATAAACGGCATTCACATCTACCGCCATCCCCTGCCGGTAGAGGGCAGTGGGGCGGCAGGTTATCTTGTGGAGTATGCCACCGCCCTTTTCTTTCAGTTTTTTCTTTCGTTGAAAGTATTGATGACAAGGGGGTTTGACGTGATTCACGCCTGTAATCCGCCGGATAACATCTTTTTGATCGGAGGGTTTTTTAAATTTTTTTTCGGCAAGAAATTTCTCTTTGATCACCATGACATCAATCCAGAGCTTTATAATGCCAAGTTCGGCAGAAAGGATTTTTTTTACCGCATCATGCTGTTGTGGGAGCGGCTCACCTTTCATACCGCAGATGTCTCCATTGCCACCAATGAATCATACAAGCGGATTGCCATCAAAAGAGGCGGCATGGCACCGAATCGGGTCTTTGTGGTGCGAAGCGGCCCGGACTTGAGTCGTACCCGAAGGGTGTTGGAAAATCCAGATTGGAAACGGGGGAAACCCTTTATGGTGGGATATGTGGGTGTCATGGGTGCCCAGGAAGGGCTGGATTATCTCCTGACCGGTATTTCAAGGCTGGTGCATGACATGCAACGACGGGATATCCACTTTACCCTGGTGGGTGACGGCACCGAACTGAATCAACTCAAGGTGCTTGCCAGTCAGATGGCGCTGGATGACTATGTCACCTTTACCGGCAGGGTGTCGGATGAAGTCCTGATGGAAATCTTGAGCACGGCGGATGTGTGTGTCAATCCCGATGTGGTCAATGATATGAACGATAAATCCACCATGAACAAGATCATGGAATATATGGCGCTGGGCAAGCCCGTTGTACAGTTTGCAATGACCGAAGGGCGCTATTCCGCCGGGAAAGCCTCACTGTACGCAAAACCAAATGATCCGGAATCATTGATGGAGAAAATTATTGAAGTTGTGGATCATCCGGATTTGGCAAAAAACATGGGGGCATTCGGCAGAGAGCGGATTCTTTCCAAATTGCAGTGGAAACATGAAATCCCCAGGCTTTTACGTGCATATGCCGCGTTGGAATCTGATTCATGACGTTGAGGGAACCATGACATATCATTACTGGAAAACCTTGCTATGATAACCGGGATCATGAAGAACAGAATTATCATACTTCTGCCATTTCTTCTTTCCTTTGTATTCGTTGGGAGCTGGCTTTCGGCATTTCAAAAAATATTCATCCGCTGGAACAGTGGCGATAATAGTTACGGTTATCTGATTATTCCCCTTTTTCTATATCTGTGCTGGGAAAATCGGCATCGATTTGATTTCTTACACTTCAGGGCAAGTCCTTTTGCCCTGATCCCTGCCTTCTTTTCCGCCGTAACAATGATTGCCGGAGAGCTGGGGTCGGTGGAGACCCTGCTCTATATCGGGATCTGGCTTGCCTTTTTGAGCCTGGGGGTTTTTCTGTACGGCATGGAATTACGACGTTTCATTTTTCCATGGATCATCCTTCTGTTCATGATTCCCCTGCCGCCCTTCATCAATAACATACTCACCTTCAATCTGAAACTTGCGGCAAGTGTTCTTGCCACACAGATGCTCCGTCTTTCCGGCGTGAGTGTGCTCAGGGAGGGGAATATCATTGATATCGGGGTGGAAAAGCTCCAGGTGGTGGATGCCTGCAGCGGTCTTCGGTTTTTGATTCCCATGATTCTCATGGCCCTTCTGGTGGGCTATTTTTTCAATAGAAAAGGGTATGCCCGCCTGATATTGCTACTGGTGGTTCCTCCGTTGTCAGTGCTGATTAATGGTTTCCGGGTCTATGGCACAGCCCTGCTGCTCCTTGGGGGACATAAAAAACTGGCCGAAGGGTTGTTTCATGATTTTACCGGATGGGTTGTGTTTGTAGCCGGCGGTACCTTTTTGCTGTTATTCGCCTTTTTGTTGCGAAAAATGGAGAATGTATCTGGATTGAAATCAAAAGAAAATCCAGTTCGTTCTGGAGAAAGATCTCCCGCAACCCTGAAAGATACGGGCAGTTTTTTTCCCCGGCAGCGCTCTTTTCAGGCGCTGATAACGGTTGTTCTCATGATGGTGATGTTTGCCGGAAGTGCCTGGAGTGTCTCCGGCAGAAGGGTGGATAAAGGCAACCCGGGTATTGAAAGAACTCCTTTCAGTGAATTTCCCATGACCCTGGGAGAATGGCAGGGGAAACGCCACTATCTCTCCGATGAGATCATGGATTCCCTGTGGGCGGATGACTATGTCACTGCCCTTTTCAGACATCCGGATCAAGGAAGTGTCATACAGCTTTTGATCCCCTATTATGAATATCAGGCGACCCGTCACACAGCCCATGCCCCTCAAGCCTGTCTACTCGGAGGAGGGTGGGCCATACTCAGTTCAGCCGACCGGGCTGTCCGGTTGAAGGATGACAGCATCACCATTAGAGCCATGGTGATGGAAAAGGATGGAATAAGACTGATTGCCTCCTACTTCTTTTTTCAACGGGGCCGGGTCATTACAAGCCCATGGATGAATAAGGCGTATTTGATGTGGGACGCCCTGACCCGGAAACGGACAGACGGCGCATTGGTCCGTGTGGAATTGGTCCTGGCGGAAAATAAAACACTGACGGAAGCTTTTGCAGAACTGGAACTCTTTCTTGGGCACCTTTGGCCCTTACTTCCTCAATATATTCCTGAATAGAAAGAAAACAAGATGATACAGCAGCAGGCATTTCTCTTAAATACAGTCCTCATGTTCATTGACGCCTATTGTGTCATTGCAGCAGGATATGCGGCTTTTTTTACAAAAAAAGTACTGTCGGAGTGGCTGTGGAATATGGACGGGATGCTGTTTGTGGTGTCGATCCTTATTGTCTTGGTTGTGAATAATTATGTCATGGAAAGAGTCGGGCTTTACAGTGAGAGACGGCAATCCACTATGATGGCATTATATGGTAAGATCGTTCAATCGGTTTTTATCGATTTTACGGTTTTGTTCTCTGTTATCTTTTTGATGAAATGGGATTCCTTTTCAAGGGCTTTTTTGATCCTGTTTGCGAGTTATACAGTCCTTTTTGTTGCTGTAGAACGAACCATTGTTCTTTTTTATTGCAGGCAAAATACCGGGAAAAAATTTCATGCCAGAAAAATTCTGATTACCGGAGACAGCAAGAGAAGTGAAACAGTTATCAGTATGTTCAAGGAGCATGTCAGTCTGGGCCATGACATTGTAGGTTTTCTACCCATTGAAGAAGGGCAGGAAGCGGTGCCTTCCTGTCCTAACATTCCAGGTACTATTGCAAATTTGCCGGAGCTACTTAAAAAAAATCCGGTGGATGATGTGATTTTTACCCTTGGACCAACCCGTGCAGTCAATATGAACACATATATTGAGGTTTGTGAGAAAATGGGGATCACCGCAAAAATTCTGCCGGCCATGTGGGAGACACAAGGGCGCAGGATATCCGTGGAACGTTATCTCAATATCCCTTTTTTGGCAGTGAATTCCATCTCACTTAATGTGTCAGGGATGATGTACAAAAGAATTCTGGATATTGCAGGTTCCTTGGTGGGGATTGTGATTCTGGGTGTGATATATCCTTTTGTGGCCATTGCATTGAAACGGGAATCACGAGCTCCGGTTTTGTTTAAGCAAAAACGTAAAGGTCAGCATGGCAGGGTCTTTGAGGTCTATAAGTTCAGAACCATGGTGCCGGATGCTGAACAGCAGAAAAAAGAGCTTATGGCGGTGAATGAGATGAAGGGGGCGATGTTTAAATTAGAACATGATCCCCGCATCACCCCTGTGGGAAAATGGCTCAGAAAGACCTCCATTGACGAAATTCCTCAGTTTATCAATGTGCTCAAGGGAGAGATGAGCCTTGTGGGTACAAGACCCCCGACACTTGATGAGGTGGAAGAGTATCAGCTGGACCATTTTAAAAGGATTGCAATGAAACCGGGCATTACCGGCTTGTGGCAGGTATCCGGGAGGAACAGAATAACGGATTTTGAGCAGATTGTGGCGCTGGACTGCAGATATATTGAAGAGTGGAGTTTTTTCAATGATATTAAAATCTTGTTCAAAACATTGTATGTGGTACTGAAGCGCAAGGGTGCCATGTGATGGAATGCTTTGAATTTGAGCAATTCGTTTTGAACAGGTTGTTTTAGACCGCCTTAATAAGGAACAGAAAAATGAAACTTTTTTTAACTTCTACCGTGCGAATATTACTGCTGTCTCTATGCTGTTTTTTTCTAACAGCCTGCAGCACCCCGGAACAAAAAAAACAGGAGTTCTTTGAAAAGGGGAAAGCCCTGCTGGAAGCCGAAGAGTATGTCAAGGCACGGCTGGAATTTAAAAACGCCATCCAGCTTGACTCTGAATTTGCTCCGGCCTATTACCAGCTGGGCAGGACCGAACTGGCCTTGAACAATATCAACCGG
>JAABRW010000141.1 GCA_011390695.1 Desulfotignum sp. | reverse complement strand
CTGCTGGTGGAACAGAACGCCAGGCTGGCCCTGAAATTCGCCCAGAGGGGGTATGTCATTGAAAACGGTTCTCTGGTGCTGGAAGGGCCCACAGATGAGCTTCTTGACAACCCGGATGTAAAAAAAGCCTATCTGGGGGCCTGATGAGTCATCTTGATTGTATATGCAACCAAAATCAGGAAACCCGCAATCCATTTAGCCCGCCTCGTTTTCTTCTAAACAGAAGCCGGGGAGTAAGGCACCAGGGGCGTATTATCCGTGCACCGGCATGCCCACCGCCTTGGAAGCCACCTCCCCCATGATTTCTGCCATGGTGGGATGGGCATGGATGGTATGGGCCATATCCTGCGCAGTCAACCTTTTTGCAACGGCCAGGGTGGCTTCGGCAATCAGGTCGGTGGCATGGGCACCGATGAGATGCACCCCAAGAATCCGGCCGGTCTCTTTTTCCACAACCATTTTGGCTTCTCCTGCGATCTCATCAATGGCATGGGCCTTGCCAAGCACCCGGAAGTTGACGGATGCGGTGTCAACGGCCAGACCGCTTTTCAGGGCCTGCCCTTCGCTTATCCCCACAGTCCCGATTTCCGGCATGGTGAAAATGGCGCCGGGCACGGCATTGTAGGACATGGTTTCCTCTTGGCCCATGGCATTGCCAGCCGCCACCAGCCCTTCATGGGAGGCCACATGGGCCAGCATCACCCGGGACGGTCCCAGGATATCTCCGATGGCATAGACGTTTTCCACCCCGGTTTCCATGCGGTCATTGACAGGAATCCATCCAGGTCCTTCGGTTTCAAGGCCAATGGTTTCCAGGCCCAGATCAGATGACAGCGGGGTCCTGCCGATGCACACCGCCATAAGATCTGAAGCCAGGGCATCGGTTTTGGGATCTTTTGCCTTGGGGTTATCAGTGAACGGGCTTTTGGAAAGAGATATGCTGCACCCGTTGGCAGATGTGTCACAGGCGGTGACAACCGTGTCGCAGAACACCGTAATCTTTTGTTTTTTCATCTCCCGCAGCAGCAGCCTGGATATGGAAGCATCCACCGACGGCAGGGGCAGCAGCCTGGACATGGCCTCCACCACCGTCACCTTTGTGCCCAGGGCGGCAAAAATACAGGCGAATTCACACCCGATCACCCCGCCCCCCACAATGGTCATGGATTCAGGGACATGGTCCAGAACCAGGATATCATTGGAAGACAGAATTTTTTTGCCGTCAAAGGCAAAATCCGGCACGTTCATGGGTGCGGTGCCGGTGGCAATGATGAGTTTGTCCCAGTTCAGGGGAGTGGTGGTGCCATCTGCGGCTGTGACCTGTGCTGTTCCCCTGCCGGTGATGCGGCCGCATCCTTTTTCAACAGCCACTTTTCTGCCCTGGAGCAGCCCGGCAATACCGCTGCGCTGGGATTGGAGAATTTTTTGTTTCCTGGCCATAAGCCCGGCCATATCAGGCAGCACACTGCCTTCCACATGAATGCCGAAATCTTTTGCTTTGCGGCATTTGAGCAAAATGTCTGCTGTGTTCTTCATGATTTTGGAAGGAATACATCCCCAGTTAAGGCAGGTGCCTCCCAAATTTTCCTTTTCAATAAGCGTGACGTCCCCTCCCAGTGATGCAGCCCGCAATGCCGCCACATAACCACCCGGTCCTCCGCCCACAACAATGATTTTTTCACCCATCCCATGCTCCTTTATAATAATGGATTTTTTTGCGAACTTTTTTCCCTTTTTTAAAGGAATTACATTGATTTTTTAATTTTAATTTCTATTTCCACAAGTTTTCTAAAAATTAATTGACATTATCATTATACTGGTCTAAATTTCAAGATAATTAAAAAAATTTCATGTTTTCATCATTTCTTCAGCGCAAAAAGAGGCAAAATGAAAATTGACAAAACCAATATTGATATCATCAGGGAACTGAAAGACGGAAAAAGATCTTTTAAAAAAATTGCAGACAAACTGCAGATTACCGAAAATACTGTCCGATCCAGGGTCAACAAGCTCCAGGAGGAAGGTGTTCTGGAAATTTGCGGTCTTGTGGACCCTGCCACCCTTCCCGGACACCGGGTGGTCATCATCGGCATCAAACTGTCTGAAATGAACCTGGTGGAAAAAGGCGCAGAAATAAGCCGGCTCAAAGGGGTTATTTCCGCAAGCGTGGTTACGGGAAGGTTTGACCTGGTAATCCTGGTGTTATTCAAAAAGGGATTTGGTCTTCTGGAATTTTACACAGAAGAGATTTCCAAGATTGAGGGGGTACGATCGGTGGAAACATTTGTTGTATATAAATCCTATAATTTAAAGGTTCCCTATATTTTTTAGGATCTATAATATTAACACCATTAATAAAAGGTTGTTGTTATGAATACCAGCTTAAAAACCACACCATTGCACCAGTGGCATCTGGATGCCGGTGCCAACATGGCTGATTTCGGGGGATATGACATGCCGCTGTGGTATGATACCGGGGTCAAAAATGAACATCTGGCTGTCTTGAAATCTGCAGGCGTATTTGACACCAGTCACATGGCCTGTATCACCGTGGATGGAAATGATGCATTTTCCCTTCTCAATTACTGCTTTACCCGGGATCTGACACCACTGAAGGAAGGCCGATGTGTTTATGGTGCTTTCTTAAATGAAAAAGGCCATTGCCTGGATGATGCCATTGTGTATAAATTTTCAGATACAAATTATATGATTTGTGTGAATGCCGGGATGGGCGAAACCATTGCCAGGCACCTGGAGGTTCACAAAAAACAAAAAAATGCCGCCATAACTGATCTGTCCGGAAAAATCGCCAAAATGGATATCCAGGGGGTCGATTCAGCCCGGATTTTGTCTAAATTAATCCAGTCTCCGGCCACGGTATTTGACCATATGCCCTATTTTTCCTTTAAAGGCCATTTTGATGCCGGCCATCCCAAGGCGGGTGTTGTCAAACTCAATGACGGCACCCCGGTGCTGTTGTCCAGATCCGGGTATACAGGAGAGTTCGGGTTTGAAATTTTCCTTGCCCCCCGGGCCATTGTGAACCTGTGGCAGGATGTACTGGCAGCTGGAAAGGATTACGGCATCACCGCCTGCGGTCTGGGTGCCAGGGATTCTCTGCGGGCCGGGGCCTGTCTGCCCCTGTCCCACCAGGATATCGGCCATTATAAATTCATGAACCATCCCTGGGACTTTGCTTTGCCCTATACGCCGGACAAGGACGGTTTCACCAAAGAATTTCTGGGTGCAGATGCCCTGGTACCCGAAGAAAACGATGTGTATGTATTCCCTTTTGCAGGGGACAGCCTGCGAAAAGTGGCTGCCGGTGAAGACACCGGTGTGTTTGATCACAACCAGGAACAGATCGGGCATGTGCTCACCTGTGCCACTGACATGGGTATCACCTGGCACGACAACAAAATCGTGAGCATTGCCACCCCGGATCTGCCTGACAACATAAAAATCAAAGGCATTGCCTGCGGCTTTGTCATGGTCTCAAAACAGCTGGAACCGGGCATACAGCTCACCCTCAAAGAAGGCAAGCGCTCCATTAACGTGACTATTGTAAAGGACATCCGGCCGGACAGAACCGCAAGAAAAAAACTGAGTCATTTTATTTAAAACAAAAGGAGGCTGTTATGAAAGAGATCAATGACCTGAATTTACCTGAAGATGTTAAATACACCAAAGACCATGAATGGGCAAAACCTGAAGGAGAAACCGTCACCATCGGCATCAACGACTATGCCCAGGACCAGCTGGGGGAAATCGTGTTTGTGGAACTGCCGGAAGTGGGAGATTCCTTTTCCGCAGAAGATGAGTTCGGTTCCGTGGAATCGGTCAAAGCGGTATCAGAAATGTACATGCCCATCTCCGGTGAGATTGTGGCAGTCAATGAAAACCTGGAAGATGCCCCGGAACTGGTGAATGAAGACTGCTATCAGGGCGGCTGGATCATTAAAGTCAAACCCTCCGACAGTGCACAGATGGATGCATTGATGGACAAAGCAGCTTACCTTGAGATGTTGAAAGGATAAGATTATGCGTTATCTGCCACATACACAGGAAGATATCAAAGAGATGCTGGCGGTCACCGGCCGCACCTCTCTGGATGACCTGTTTGACACCATACCGGATGCCGTGAAAACAAAAACCGGCCTGGACCTGCCTGATCCTTTGAGTGAGTGGGACCTCAATGACCACATGGAAAAACTGGCCTCAGACAATATTGCCTGCAAAGGCTATACCTGCTTTATCGGTGCAGGCAGCTATGACCACCATATCCCTGCCATCATTCCCTATCTGGTCTCACGATCGGAATTTGCCACCGCCTATACCCCGTATCAGCCCGAGGTGAGCCAGGGTACCCTGCAGGGCATTTATGAATTCCAGACAATGGTGACCGACCTTCTGGGCATGGACATTGCCACAGCCTCCCACTATGACTGCGGCACGGCCCTGGCTGAATGCGCCCTCATTGCCCTGCGCAAAAACAAAAAAGCTGACAAAATCGCCGTGTCTGATCTGGTGCACCCCAGCCACAGGCAGATCATCGAT
>JAABRW010000140.1 GCA_011390695.1 Desulfotignum sp. | reverse complement strand
TTTTGAATTGTATTGGTATGCTTTATTAAATCCTTACTTTACATTTTCGATATCGGATAATTATGTATAATGTTTTTATTGCGTTTCTGACTGACAAAACGGTCATTGAGAATGATTAGCCCCGGTTTCATTTGGGGATGTGCCCAAAACTATTGTTGCTAAAATGTCTGATTGAGAGATATAATGAAAAAAAGTCTTATAACACAAGGGGCATATAAATGGACCAAGAAAAAATAAGACGGGAAATTGATAAACTTAATTTCTTTGAAAAACTCCTGCTGGTAGGCGATATCTGGGATTCCATCGCTCAAGATGCCGGACAGCAGCCGTTACCGGAATGGCAAAAAAAAGAGCTGAACAAAAGATATGCCGAATA
Source organism: Desulfotignum sp. (assembly GCA_011390695.1). Next base: position 4,183 of record JAABRW010000140.1, on the reverse strand, counting down.
CAAAGCTGGCAAAATAGAAACCTATGACTGCCAAGCAGTTCACGATGAGTTAAGGGAAAAGTACGGATTCAAATGATCCCCCGATATACTGCCCGTGCGTTGACAGAAATCGACTTGGCGATTTTATGATACGAAAAACAAAGAAGAGGTCTGGGAGCTGACTTTCTGGATTGTGTTGAAGCTGCCGTGCAAAACATTTCGAAAAACCCAAAGATTTACCATAAAAGATATTCCGATTTTCGAGGATGCCCGATTCGGCGTTTTCCTTTTTCGATTTTCTATACGATTGAAGATTTTGAAATCATAATCCATTCAGTTTTCGATAACAGACAAGACCCAGACAAAAGACCATAAGCAATTATGGTATAGAGCATATATAGCCTGGCTTTGCGCTGAAGACAAGAATATAACAGCCAGTCCTCATATTCGGACCTTACAAAAAATCAAGCATCTTGCACCAAGCCTTGATTCTCACAAACCTCAATGATACCCAAGGTATTATAAAAATCATTTCCATTTCATTTCACAATCTTCCATGAAAGTCCAGCTGAAAAAATGAAACTTTTTATCCTGCCGGGATTCACTCACTGATACCATACCGCTCCAGGACCTCATTGAAAACACCCAGGTCCTGATCTTGCAGCCGGGTATAGATAACGTCACCATCTTCTATGTGGACTCCCAGGGCCTCAAGAAAATATGTGGTGGATACGCGTCTGCCGCTGCAAAGTCAATACGGCATTTCTCAACACCGTCATTGCTGGCCCGGTAAAGGCCCGTGAATGATTTCATTTTTGTGCCTCCCGAAAATCATTTTCCAGATCATCCAACCACCCCAAAATTGAGGCCAAAACAGCAGGTTCCGGATCTGAAAAAAATCTATTGGAAAGGTGTGCTCTGGTCACCGTCTTATTTTGCAAGTTCTTGTGATGGAGCCCCGCTGGACGTAATTAAGCAGTATGTCGAGGATCAGCAAAGAACGGCCTAACGGCCGGGCGCCTTATATCCCCGACCTGAAAGAAGGGGTTTTACGGCGCTTTGGATAAATTCTTCCGGTGTTTCAGCAGGCAGTGAACAGGTACCCTTTTCACAGACATAGGCAGTGGCTTTGCCATGAACTGCTTTTTTTCCGGCAGCCAGGGGAATAATTTTTGCATTGGCAGCAGCCTGTTTTTCATCCGCTGCCACCAGAATCCGGTTGGGAACAAACTGCTTTCGGAATTTGTCAACAAAAGGCACAGCTGCATCAAGGTTTCCAGGGGGTGTGATCAGTATAATTTCCAATGGCGTATCAAAATAATAATCCACGGCCAGAAGCATCTCAGACAAAGCAGAAGGGGTATCGGTCAGCCGCTGATGAAATGCTTTAAACAGGTTTTCCGCCCGTATCCGGAACTGATCGTCAGTGGTATAGGAATACAGCCGCAGAAGATTTAAAGCCGCCACAGCGTTGCCCGATGGTGTGGCACCGTCATAACAGGGTTTTTCCCGGGAAATGAGGGCCTCATGATCGGTTGCAGTGGTAAAAAAACCACCGTTTTCCGTGTCTTCATAAAATTTTTTCAGTACATCATCCAATGCCACCGCTTTTTTCAGCCACCAAATATCATGGTCAGCTTCATACAGATCAATCAATGCGGCAATAAGAAAGGCATAATCTTCCAGAAAACCATTGTGCCGAACCTGACCGTCTTTATAACTTCTGTAAAGCCTGCCGTTGGTATACAAATGATCCAGTATGAACCGGACCGCAGTTTTTGCCTGCAGTGTATATTCAGAATTACCGAATGCCAGGCCTGCCCGTGCAAATGCTGAAATCATGAGCGCGTTCCATGCAGTGAGAATTTTTTCATCCCGCAACGGTGCCGGGCGCTTATTTCTTTCCCTGAAAAGCTGTTTTTTCGATGCTTCAATAACGGTGGTCAGATTATCTTCAGACATATGCAGTTCTGCGGCAATTTCTTTGCGTTTTTTGGGGGTATGCAAAATATAGCGGCCTTCAAAATTCGGTGTCCCGCCTGCGGCATAATATTTTTTAACAATATCTGCGCGCTCTTTGCCTAAAATTGTTTCCAGTTCGCCCGGGGTCCAGGTAAAATACCAGCCTTCTTCCATGTGGCCGGAAATAGTTTTGCTGTCCGCATCTGTGGCAGAATAAAATGCACCTTCAGGCGATGTCATATCCCTGCCTGTATATGCAAGTATTTCGTTGACCACCCGCTGAAAATCCGCATTGCCCGTTGCCTGCCAGGCCTCCAGATAGGCCACCGCCAAAAGGGCATTATCATAGAGCATCTTTTCAAAATGGGGTACCAGCCACTGTTCATCCGTTGAATACCGGTGAAATCCGCCGGCCACATGGTCGTACATCCCGCCCCCGGCCATTTGAGAAAGAGAATTTTCTGTCATTTCAAGAATATCCGGATCACGTGTTTTCCAATAATAGCGCAGTAGAAACCGCACCGGCAGGCTGGAGGGAAATTTCGGTGCCCCGGAAAGACCGCCGAATCGCTGATCATAATTTTTACGGTAAAATGCAGCTGATTTCTGCAGTATTTCTTTGCCGGGAATACGGTCCCCGGACTGGAATACCATTGCCTGACGGATGAGTTCAGTGATCTGCTGACCCGCCTTTTCCACCCGTCCATCATGCATATGAAAACTCTGGTTGAGTTTTTCAAGGATGGTCAGAAAGCCTACGGCAGCACCACGGTCGCCATCCCGGGCCGGAAAATAGGTGCCTCCGTAAAAGGGTTTGCGGTCAGGTGTCAGCCACACGCTCATGGGCCAGCCTCCTCTGCCGGTCAAAGCCTGAACTGCAGTCATATAAACGGCATCGATGTCCGGCCGTTCTTCCCGGTCTACCTTGATACAAATAAAATTTTCATTCAAATATCTTGCAATTTCTTCATCTTCAAATGATTCTTCTTCCATTACATGGCACCAATGGCATGTGGCATATCCAATGCTCAGGAAAACCCCCCGGTTACGCTGCTTTGCTGCTTCAAAGGGTTCATCTCCCCAAGAATACCAGTTGACCGGATTGTGTGCATGCTGGAGAAGATAGGGGCTTGATTCCAGAAACAGCCGGTTTGTGTATCTGGCCCATCCATCAGGCCGAAGGTGTCTGGTCCGGGGCTGATAATCCGGCCCGCGCTGCCTGGCAGCGTTTTTAAATTTTTGGATCAAATCTGTATCATATGGTTCAGCTCCGGGCTGGGGTGTATCAAAACACGCTGCTGACATATTTGTTATTGGGTCTGAAGCATTTCTCATGACGGTACCTTTCGCAATACCAGCAGCATGAAGCATAATGCGGCTGACTGGCTGCCTGTTCACTGATTTACACAAAAATGCATCCACATATGTAACAATATAAATCGGTTATTTAAAAATGCCACTTTTCGGGATGGATTTTTGAATCGGTGATGCATAGGAACAGACCTCATCCGTTTTTAATCCTTGACAAACATAGTATGAAACAATAGGTAGATTCTAAACATTATAAAGGGACCAGCTGTCTTTTTTTTCTGATTGACAAAACACCTGCACCCCATTGAAAGGAAGCCCGGATGGAGGAGATGGAAGAGCTTTTTGAATTACATGAATCAGAAGGCATTTATATTGACATTGGTACCCAGGTGTATATTGACATTGACGGGGTTGATTTTACGGTTACCAGTATTTTTATCGGCCTGCTGAAAAATGAATTCTTGATTGTCACACTTCCCAGACGGTTTAGAAGTGTTAAGAACAAGTTGTATCCGGGCAGCAAAATGGTGGTGAAATACCTGTATGACGGCTGCGTATTTGCATTCCAGACCAGCGTAATAGAGATCATAACCAATCCCATCCGGACCCTTGCCCTTGAATACCCGAAAATAGTCCAGCAGCGTGAACTGCGCATAATAAAGCGCAACAATGTGGTGATCCCCGGTCGGGTGGAAGCCAAAAAAACCGAGTTCCCCATCGTGATATTTGATATCAGCAAAAACGGGTGCAGGTTCACCTACCATGACGTCAAAAACATTACAACCCTGAAAGAGGGGGATCTGCTGCGGATTTATTGCCGGTTTCCGGGCATTGCAGATGAAACCGGGGCCTTGGCCATTGTAAGGAATGTCAAACGCGAACAAAAACAGATTTCCGTGGGCACCAAATTCCAGGATATGACCAGGGCATT
>JAABRW010000139.1 GCA_011390695.1 Desulfotignum sp. | reverse complement strand
ACCCTGCACGACCCCTGCAATGTGTCCCGGGGGCGGGGGCTGCATGACAAGGCCAGGGAAGTGGTGAACATGGTGTGCGAGGATTTTGTGGAGATGACGCCCAACCGGGAGCATAATTACTGCTGCGGGGCCGGCGGCGGGGTCATCAACTGCGGACCGCCCTACAAGGGAGAACGCATGGTGAACAACCGGGTCAAGGCGGAACAGCTCGCCGCCACAGGAGCCGAAGTGCTGATCGCTCCCTGTCACAATTGTCACAGCGGGCTGGAGGACATTGTTCAACACTATGATTTGAAGATGGAGATCAAGTTTCTGGGGGACCTGATATATGAAACCATGGAAAAAAAAATTTATGAGCCGGGGGCATGACATGACACACTCAAACCGCTTCATCATCTTTCTGATCGTGCTTTTTGCCGCGGTCGGAACCGGGTTTTTCTGTTATGCGGAACAGGATCTGGAGCGTCTGGATCCCTGGGCCTTTGAATCACCCCGGCGCCCCGGGGCTGTGTTCTCCCATGACGACCATATTTTTCTTGCTGATGATGACTGCAGTGTCTGCCACCATGTATATGAAAACGGTGAGCTGGTCCCGGATGAAAGCAGTGAAGATCTGTACTGTTCGGACTGTCACAGCCTCAAGCCCGCACCGGATAATCCCATGCCCCTGGAAGCAGCCTATCATAACCTGTGCAGAGACTGTCATTTCGACCGGAGCCAAGGACCGGTCCTGTGCGGAGAATGTCACGTCAAGGAATAAGGAGACGGCCATGACAAAAAAAATAATGATCGTGGATGATGATCCAGCCATTACACGGTATCTGGAAACATTGTTCAAGGATAACGGTTTTGACACCTGCATCGCCGATGACGGCAAACAGGCCATGGATGTTTTTCTGGACCAGCAGCCGGACCTGATCACCCTGGATCTGGAAATGCCGGAAGAATGGGGACCCCGCTTTTTCAGGAAAATCTCCAAAAAAGGATACACCACCCCGGTGATTGTCATCTCCGGTCTGTCCGGACGGACCCATTCCATTCCCAAAGCAGAAGCTTTTTTTGCCAAACCTTTCAAACCCGAAGAGGTCCTTGCCAAAGTAAAGGCGGTTCTGGGCGTGTGATTGTTGCATTATTATGACAAATAAACTCCTGGTGGTCGATGACGAGGAGGGAATCCGGGAGGTCCTGGAAATTACCCTGACCGATGCCGGGTATGAGGTGTTGACGGCGGAGAACGGCTTTACCGGGCTTGACATGGTCAAGACCCACAAGCCGGATATCGTTCTCACGGACATCCGCATGCCCGGCATGGACGGTATGGCCCTGCTCAAGTCAGTCAAGCAGTTATTTCCGGATATTGAGGTGATCATGATTACCGGATACGGGGATGCCAACCTGGCCATTGACAGCCTGAAAACAGGTGCTGTGGATTTCATCTCCAAACCCGTGAATCAGGATGTGCTTGATATCGCCCTGAAACGGGCCAACGACCGGATTCTGACCCGGGAAAAACTGGCGGACCATACCCGGAACCTGGAAATCCTGGTGGCGGAAAAGACCCGGAAGCTGGCAGAATCAGAAAAACGGTATATCCAGCTGTTCAACGAATCTCCGGCATATATCACCATTCTGGATGAACATTTCCGGATCGTGGAATCCAATAACCGGTTCAAGGATCAGTTCGAGGATGACCCGGACATGTACTGTTTTCAAGTGCAGCAACAGCGCACGATTCCCTGTGACACCTGTCCGGTGAAAGAAACCTTTGCCGACGGCCTGTCCCATACCGCGGAAATGGATGTCACCCTCAAAGACGGGCGTATTCGTCGTTTTTTCATTCAAACCTCGGCCATTCCGGATGACAGCGGCCGGATCAGCCATGTCATGGAAATGTGTACCGATATCACGGTTATTCACGATCTGCAGGATCACCTGGCGGCCCTGGGTCTGCATCTTTCATCGATTTCACACGGCATTAAAGGCATGCTCACCGGACTGGACGGGGGAGATTATTTGATTCGGTCCGGTCTTGAACAAAAAGATTTTCATAAAATTGCGAACGGCTGGGATATTATTCGGGAAAAAATTGCCATGATCCGTCAGATGGTGCTGGATATCCTGTTTCATTCCAAAAACAGGACCCCGGACATGCAGCCGGTCTCAGTGTTCGATTTTATTCAGGAACTTTTGACCACCATGGACCCCCGCATTCAAAAAGCCGGCATTGATCTGATTCTGGATATTCCCGGACCCAGCACGGATTTTGAAGTCATGATGGATAAAACCATGCTGTTCGGCGCCTGCCTGGCCATTCTGGAAAATGCGGTGGATGCCTGTATCAGCGTGAAAGCGGACAGAAAAAATTTGGAAATACAGGTTCAGGTCGTTGAAACGCCCCGTCAGGTCGTGTTTAAAATCAGGGATAACGGGAAAGGGCTTGACAAAAGATATCGGCAAAAGATATTTTCCCTGTTTTATTCCGACAAAGGAAACAAAGGGACCGGATTAGGGCTTTTTGTGGCCCGGCGCTCCGTACAGCAGCACCAAGGGGAAATTCATGTGGATTCGGAGCCTGGAAAATTTACTGAATTTACCATTGCCATCCCGAAAAAAACATCTGACATTTGACACCAACCGGTTTATTGTTATGATAGTTGGAAAGTCATTGAATTTTTCAGGGGTGTGGGGTTTGAAATATATGGAGGGGTTATTTTATGTCAAAATGGATGACAATCAGTGAAGCAGTGGATGCATTCGACCTGTATAACCTGTTCAGTGAGATCATCGACTCTTACAGTGATGAAATGGATGATCCTGAGGCCGTCGCATCCGAACTGATCGAACTTCTGGAAGAACATGAAGAAGAATATGAATTTTCTTCGGACTCGGACGGAGATTATGCCGAGAGTTTTGAACGCAATCTGCGGGATGCCATCGGATATGTATTTGAAGAATTCAACCTAGGCGAATTGCCGGAAGTTGATTATGTTGACCCGGATACGGATGAAGATGATCTGGCCGATATTTACGATGACAAATTTGATGACGACATCAAGCATCGGGTCGATATGGATGCTTACGAAGAAGGAGATGACATCGAGGAAGAAGATGCGGATTGAGCAGTTCAGATACGGGGCCGATAACCTGGGATACCTGATTTTTTCAGGTACTTTCGCAGTGGCGATCGATCCCGGTGCTGTTGACGAAATGGTGAGGTTTGCCCAGGACCGGAACCTCCGGATTTCCCGGGTCACCAATACCCATCTTCATCCGGATCATACCTGCGGCAATGACCGGATGCTTGAAAAAACAGACGCCGTGTTCCTGGATTGCAGAAAATTTTCAGACAATGAACCCATTTATCTTGAAGATGAAGTACTGACGGTGATCACCACCCCGGGGCACACCCGCAATGATGTGTGTTTTGCAGGCGATGATTTTCTGGTGACCGGTGATACTTTGTTTAACGCTACTGTAGGAAATTGTTTTTCCAAAGATCTGGATGGGTTTTATTTTTCATTGAAAAAAGTGATGGCACTTCCCGGCACAACCAAGATTTTTGCCGGACATGATTATATGAAAGAATCCGTGGAAATTGCCCAGGCCATTGATCCGGATACGCCGGGTATCCTCCGGTACCTGGAAAATTATGATCCAAACCGGGTATTTTCCTTTCTGGAAGATGAGCTGCGGGTCAATCCCTTTCTTCGATTCAACGACAAAACCATGATTCAAAAACTTGAACAGCGGCGATTTCCCTGTGCGACGGAAATCCAGCGGTTCAAATCCCTGATGCAGGCCTTTTGATATGGATGAACCGGATTTATCCACTGTAACCTGTCGGTTTCTGAAGGCCGCGGATACAAACGAATTGATGGCTCTTTACAAGGATGCCGGATGGTGGGATCAGGCATGTGAGGAACATCCACAGTTTTTAGCCCGTGTGGTTCCCGATTCCGCGTTGTTCGTGGGCGCGTTTTATCAGAAAAAAATGATCGGTATGGGGCGGGCCCTTTCGGATCTGATCAGTGATGCTTATATTCAGGATGTTGTTGTATTACAAAAGTTCCGGGGCATTGGCATCGGTAAAAAAATCATTCACACACTGGTCACCGGTCTGAAAGAACATGGTGTGGACTGGATCGGCCTGATCGGTGAACCCGGTACCCGCAAATTTTATGAATCATTGGGATTCAGGCCGATGTCCGGTCACACACCTTACAGACTTAAGGATTGATTTATGTATAACCGGTGTAATCGCCATGCGTGTTTAGATCTTCAACCCACCATCTGTTTTCCGACTGCCGGCCGGTTTGAACTCACCGACCGGCAGATGGTCCAGATCTATATCGATAAATATTTGCCTGAGTCCTGTGAGTACAATTTTGCCAATCTGTTTTGCTGGCAGGAGATTTACAACTATTCCTGGCGCCTGTTCAAAGGCCGGCTGGTGATTTATGACGGGGTGAATCAGTGCGCGTTCATGCCGCTGGGGGAACCGCTGCCGCCGGATGATTTGGCAGAACTGGCAAGAGAACTGATGCGGGACGGTCTGGTGCCGGATATCGGTCTGGTGCAGAAAGATTATCTGGATGAATATCCCCGGTGCGAACAGTAT
>JAABRW010000138.1 GCA_011390695.1 Desulfotignum sp. | reverse complement strand
AAAAAAGCGTACCACATACCCAAAAATGCGTTTATCATCGGGCATGTGGGCAGGCTTGCCCCGGAAAAAAATCTTGTCTATCTGGCGCAAAGCGTTGCCAAATCCATGAAAAATTCTGCAGACACCTTTTTTTGTGTGGCAGGAGACGGACCGGACAAACAAAAAATTGCTGATATCTTTACGGAAAGCAACCTTTCTGACCGGCTGATTCTGACAGGAAATCTCGCAGGCAGGGATCTGGCCCATGCCTACCAGGCCATGGATATCTTTGTTTTTTCTTCACAATCGGAAACCCAGGGCATGGTGCTTACCGAAGCCATGGCTGCAAAAACACCGGTCATCGCCCTTGATGCCCCCGGGGTCAGAGAAGTGGTGGAAAACAAAAAAAACGGATTGCTTCTTCCTGCTGATGCCAGGGAAGAAGATTTTTCTCAAAGTATCTGTGATACGGTATCTGATCCTGAAAAACTTTACTCATGGCAGCAGAGCGCCTGGCAGACGGCCCAAAACTTCAGCAGAGAAACCTGTACCCGAGAACTTCTGGACCTCTACACATTCACCATTTCCCATCGGCATGGGCATGACAACACCCGGGCTGCGGAGACGGAAGCCGAACCCTGGGATACATTTTTACTGGCAATACGAAGCGAATGGGACCTGATCGCTGAAAAAGCACAATCCATTGTCCGCACTTTCACCTGAGCCCCGATCATGAAAAGGCCCGGAAAACATAAATAAGGAGGCATAGTATGCTTAGAAGCGCAAATGAAATTATTGGATATAAATTATATGTTGAAGAAGAAAAGTTCGGCACATGTGAAGACCTGCTGTTCGATGACCGGTGGTGGACCGTGCGCCATATAGCGGCCAATACCGGAAACTGGCTGGTGGGAAAGCTGGTGCTGGTATCTCCTTTGATGATTGCCACACCTGACTGGAACACCCGCAGCCTTTTTCTCAGTGTATCCAAAGAAGCGGTGGAAAACTGTCCGGACCTGTCTGAAGACGAAACTGTGTCCCGGGAACATGAAAAAAAATTTTTCCGGCACTATGGTTATCCCTATTACTGGGCCGGAGCCGGCCTGTGGGGACCATCGACCTATCCGGCAGCAGTGGAACCGATTACCACGGCCACCCCAACCGCCCTGGAGGAAGAGTCAGAGCAGACAGAAGACAGTGAAGAAAACCATCTGCGGTCTTTCAAAGAAGTAAAAGGATATTTTATCAAGGCCTCGGATGGCGATATCGGACATGTCCAGGATTTTATTTTAGATGATGAAACCTGGGCCCTGCGGTACGTGGTGGTGGACACCCGCAACTGGCTGCCCGGCGGTAAAAAAGTCATGCTGTCTTTGAACTGGGCAAAATCCGTTAACTGGGCGGATTCCACCTTTGAAATGGATCTGACCACCCATGCCATTGAAAACGGTCCTGAATTTGATCCCAAAATGCCGGTGAACCTGGAAACAGAGACCCGTCTGTATGATTATTACGGCAGACCGTTTGAAAAAAACATTGACAAACAGCTGCAACAGCATATTGCCAACCCCTTTATTTAACCAGGACTTATTATGCTCAGACTCTTCAAAAAATGGCTGCCATGGCATTTTCTGATCAGACGGGTTACCGGTTTTTACGGATTCATGGATCCTGTTACCCTGCTGGCCCGGCTGCGCCAGTTCAGTAAACCCTCAGAAGTGCAGGAACCCATTGAACTGCTCCGGGCCGGGCTTATTTTCCATGCCCGGGGCCTGGTCAACACCCGGGCCATTCAATACAACCTTGACTGGGTCTGGCCCTACTGGGTGGTAAAACAATTCACACCCCGGGACGCGTCTTTCATCCCCAGAGGATTTTCTTTTTCCCATATCAATGTCACCCACAGAAACTGGACCGCAGTGGGGCATCCACAACTTGCAGCATACCCTGTCATTGATCCCAGAGGACTTGTGACACCCTTGTTTGATGCATGGTCCATTGATGTCTGGCTCATGACTGAAACCAACAACATGCTTTTGCCGTCCCGGCAGGCACAGGCTGAACAGACACTGGATCTGGCAGACGAACTCGTTGTTACCACGACCACAGCAAAAGACAATCTGTCTTTGGTCTGCAGCACCACGGTGGCAATGGACAATCCTGCACATCCGGTGATGCGGCTGACTGCCAAAGGCAGCATGCAAAAAGAAAAAGGATGGCTAATTGTATCCATACGGCCCTATAATCCGGAAGGCATTCATTTCATCGACCACATCCTTTATGAGGACAGCACGTTTACCATCAACCAATCCCATAAAATATACCTTGGCACTGTGCCTGAAAAGGTGTTGTTTTCCACCTATGATCACGGGGATGTGTCTTTGGATCTGCACCGTGACCAGGCTGAAAACCTGGCAGACTGCCCCATCGGCATGGCCACGGCAGCCGCTTTTTTTCCGGTTGGCGCCCATGAAACCACCCATATCGATGTCAACGTGCCCCTGGATCAGGACACAGCCACAAACTTTCCCGGGGCCGGCACACCGGTCACGCCCGCTGCGCAGATTGTCTCACAGGCTGCTGCTTTGTCCATACCGGACACTCATTTTCAATTTTTGTATGATGCAGCAGTCAGGACCCTGCTGCTGTTAAGTGCCGATGATATATTCCCGGGTCCCTATACATACCGGCGGTTCTGGTTCCGGGATGCCTGTTTAATGATCAATGCCCTGCTGGGCCTGGGGCTTGGCAAGAGAAGCGAACGCCTGATCCAGAGGTTTCCCCAGCGCCAGAAACTGAGCGGATATTTCCAGTCCCAGGAAGGGGAGTGGGATTCCAACGGCCAGGTGCTGTGGATTGCCCACCGGTGTGCCTGCTGCACCGGACGGGTACCCTCAAAACCGCTTTTCACCGCTCTGATGAAAGGGGCCCGGTGGATCGTGAACAAACGCCGCAGCAAAAAAGACGGCCAACCCCATGACGGCCTGCTGCCGGCCGGGTTCAGCGCTGAACACTTAGGTCCCAATGATTATTATTACTGGGATAATTTCTGGGGGGTTGCCGGGCTCAAGGCTGCGGCTGCACTGGCAGCAAAGCAGGGGAATACGGTAGATCAAAAAACTTTTTCGGCCCGGGCAAAGGTTTTTGAAGACCGGATTTTTGGCACCCTGCACCAGGCACCGGGGTATAAAAAACACCGGGCCATACCAGCCTCCCCCTACCGCCGCATGGATGCAGGTGCCGTAGGATCTCTGGTTGCGGATTATCCGCTGCAGATCACCGTGCCCAATGATGACAGAATCATGCAGACCATGTCCTATCTCATGTCCCATTGTTCCTATGGCAATGCCTTTTTCCAGGATATGATCCATTCAGGCATTAATATTTACCTGACCCTGGCCATGGCCCAGACTTTTTTACGCAGCCAGGACACCCGGTACAGGGATTTGATAGCAACCGTGGCAGATCTGGCTTCCCCCACCGGTCAGTGGCCCGAAGCCATCAACCCCTTGACCGGGGGCGGGTGCATGGGAGATGGACAGCACGGCTGGGCTGCTGCAGAATGGATTTTGATGATGCGCAGCCTGTTCATAAGAGAAGAAGGGGACCTTCTTGTTCTGGGATCAGGCCTTTTTCCCCAATGGCTTGAAAAAAACACTACCCTGTCTTTCGGCCCCACCCTGGTGCCGGGGGGCACTGTTACCGTGACATTCACCGCATCGGACAAAGACCTGGAACTGTTTCTTGACGCATCTGTACACGACAAACCCATCGCCTGCAGGGCAGCAGTACCCGGATATCACCCCGAAGATCTGGATACATCCTGGAAACATTGTCAGCTTGCACCGGTTTAACACCCCTGAGACTGGATAATCTTTTTGCCCCGCACCTGTGAACCCCAAACAAGCGTGATTTAAGCGTGACATCCTAAAAGGAAAAGGTCACGGCCAGTGATCCCAGCACATGTCCCTTGGCCTGGTTATCGAACTGCTCGGTTCTGAAAACATGGCGGTAGGTGAGCTTGACCATCTTATAGCTTGCGGCAATGCCTGTGGAAAATTCCGCCACCAGGTTTTTTTTATCCACACTGTGGCTGCTTTTAAAGGTGTTGCCATCCAGGAATATATCACGAAGCACAAATTCCCCCCTTACGCCGGCAAACCAGTGCAGGCCCAAGACAGGGGGGGCTGGATAACCGGAAACAGGCACTGGTGCGCTGATCCCGGCCCCGGGGCGGATGACGTCAGATCCGAAATCCATGGGGATATTGTATCCCAGCCGGATTTCAGCCCCTGCATCTGCCGATGTTCTGACATTGCCCAGGGTAACACCGGTATGGGTGAGCATGTCATAACACAGAATATCGGTGAGATTTGCCCGGTGTGTGCGCCATTTGCGCTGCCAGGAAAATCCCAGGGCAGGCTCATTATCCAGCTGGTTATCCCACCCCTGTGCCTCGTCAATGCCCCTGAGATCATGCACGGTATTCTGGACCTGTTCCGCCAGAGATGCCGGGCCAACTATTCCGAGGGTGATTTCAATGGTATCCAGTTTGGTTGTGGTTTTGCTGTGCAGGGCAATCCCGGTGTACAAATAACCGGCATAAGGCCGGTCATCAGGCAGCAGTGCAGCAACGTCTTTGTC
>JAABRW010000137.1 GCA_011390695.1 Desulfotignum sp. | reverse complement strand
CCCAGAACAAACCGGAGCCCGTTGAAAGTAAAGGGCCCCACATGTTCCATTCCCACCCGCTGGGCCACAAAAGCCAGCCCCCAGATGGAGGCTGTCAGCAGTAAAACAAGATCTGATTTCAGGGTGTCTGATTTCATGGGATACAATCCAGCAAAAACAGCGTTCATATTTCAAAAAAATATATCTTTATCATTGCACCGCAAAATTTGAAAGCCCAATTTTTATTGTCGCAGCAGCGTGAAAAATACCATAGATGTTTGCAGAAATGATTTTCTGCATATATATTGAAGCATATATCACAACGGCAAGAAAAACAGGAAAACCAGAATGGAAAACCAGATCGAAATTTACAAAAGCCCGGACAATAAGATAGAACTGCAGGTTCCGTTCGATAAAGACACAGTGTGGCTCTCCCAGGGACAAATGGCGGATTTATTTGCCCGGGCAAAGCTGCGAAACCTGATCATCAGTATTTTAAACCGGGTATAAATTATTATATGAAAATGAAAATCCTTCATACATCAGACTGGCACCTGGGCCGTTCGCTTTACGGGCGCAAGCGCTATGACGAGTTTTCAGCGTTTCTGGACTGGCTGGGAGACACAATTGAAAAACAAGGCATCGATGCGCTGCTGGTTGCCGGAGATGTGTTTGATACCACCACTCCCAGCAACCGGGCCCAGGAACTGTATTACCGTTTTCTGTGCCGGGTTTCAGCCTCCTGCTGCCGGCATATCGTTGTCATTGCCGGCAACCACGATTCTCCTTCATTTTTGAATGCCCCAAAAAAGCTTTTGCGTGTGCTGAATGTGCATGTGGTGGGTGCCGTGACAGAGAACCCGGAAGATGAAGTGGTTGTGCTTCACGATGAACAGGATCTTCCCCGGGCGATTGTCTGTGCGGTGCCGTATCTGCGTGACAAAGATATTCGCACGGTGGGACCCGGGGAAACCATTGATGATAAAAATGCCAAGCTCATTGCAGGAATGCAGGCACATTATGCACAGGTTTGTGCCATAGCTGAACACAAGCGCTCCCAATTTGAAAAGGCGGGCTGCACAGGGATTCCTGTTGTTGCCATGGGCCATCTCTTTACGGCCGGCGGCAGGACGGTTGACGGAGACGGAGTCAGGGAGTTGTATGTCGGTTCGCTGGCCCATGTTGGGAAAGAGGTGTTTCCTTCATCCGTTGATTATCTTGCTTTGGGACATCTGCATGTTCCCCAGTGCGTGGGCAGCACTGAACATATACGCTACTGCGGCGCTCCCCTACCAATGGGTTTTGGTGAAGCAGCGCAGGATAAAAAGGTCATTGCCATTGGTTTTAACAGCACAACACCGGTGATTCAGGAAATTTCGGTGCCGTGCTTTCAGCAGCTGATACGTATTGTCGGTTCTCTGGAAGATATTCATGCAAAGATTGCCCAGCTTAAACAGGCCGGCAGCCGGGCATGGCTTGAGATTGAATACACCGGCCGTGATATTGTCGGCAGCCTTCGGCAGATGCTGGATGAGGCCCTGGCCGATTCTGCCATGGAAGTGCGAAGGATAAAAAACAAACAGGTGATCGACCGCGTGATCAACAGATCTCAGAAAAATGAAACCCTTGATGATCTGGATGCCAATGATGTTTTTAGCCGCTGCCTGGATGCATTTGATGTGCCCGAAGACCAGAGAGAAGGACTGACAGCATCTTATAATGAGATACTCAAAGCGCTGTTGGAAGAAGATAAAAATGCCGAATAAAAGAAAAAAACATGAAGATACTTGAACTCCGGTTTAAAAATCTCAACTCTCTTTATGGCGAATGGTTTATTGATTTTACTGATCCCGAATACATCGAGAGCGGCATTTTTGCTTTGACCGGTCCTACCGGTGCAGGCAAATCCACCATTCTTGATGCCATTTGTCTGGCAATGTACGGCGCCACCCCCCGCCTGGGAAAAATTACCAAAAGCACCAATGAAGTCATGTCCCGCCAGACGGGTGAGTGTTATGCTGAAGTGATGTTTGAGTCCCAGGCAGGCAGGTTCCGCTGTTATTGGGGCCAGCACCGGGCCCGCAAAAAATTTGACGGCAACCTCATCGATGCCAGGCATGAAATCAGCGATGCAGAAACAAAAAAGCCCATAGAAACCAAAAAGAGCCTGGTTTCCGGCATTATTGAAGAAAAAACCGGGATGGATTTTGATCGGTTTACCCGGTCCATTCTGCTGGCCCAGGGCGGTTTTGATACTTTCCTGAAAGCGGATGTGGAACAAAAATCCAGAATACTCGAGCAGATTACCGGTACCGGAATTTATTCGGAAATTTCCCGGCGGGTCCATGAACAGCGGGGCGATGAGCGGGAAAAACTGCAGGTTCTGCTGTCGGAAACCTCGGGCATTGTTATTCTGGATACGGAACAGGAAAAAGAGATCCAGCAGGATCTTGTGGAAAAACAAAAACAGGAGATCGTGCTCGCAACTCGGACAACGGAAACAGGAGGCGCCATTGCCTGGTTGACCGGTATTGACGGGTTGAAAAAAGAAATCAGTTCCCTGTCCGAAGAAACGCAAAATCTTCACTCTGAAATTGCTGCATTCAAGCCGGATCGTGAACGACTGGAGCTGGCACTGAAAGCGGCCCGGCTGGACGGGGACTATGCCACACTCACAGCAGTGCGCAAACAGCAGGCTGTGGACCAGATCTCTTTGAAAACCCGGGAAGAATCACTGCCAAAGCTGGAGACGGCTTTCAAACAGCAGGCAGGCTCGTTAAAAGCTGCTGAGCAGAAAACCCGTAAGGCCAAAGAATATTTTAAACAGGCCGCGCCGCTGATTCAAAAAGTCCGCTTTTTGGACCAGGCCCTTGGTGCGCAGAAAAAAACAGTCCTGGACGCAGAAAAGCGCTGCAAAAATGATGCGGCAAAAATTGCATCCCATAAGCAGTGCAGGCAAAAGGAAAAGCAAAAACGCGTACAGGCCGGCAAAGATCTGGATCTGGTGGAAACATATCTCAAAGCGCATTCACAGGATGAATGGCTGGTAAGCGGCCTTGCCGGTATTGAAGAACAGTTGGGCAACCTGCTTTCCAGGCAAAAAGAGATCGACCGGAAACAAGATGAGGAAAAAAAAGCAGAGGCTGCGATGCAGCAGTCCATTAAAAAACTGGCAGTCTGTACAAAACAGTGCATTGTGTGGAAACAAAAACTGGAACAGGCAGTACAGGCACTGGAAAAAGACAAAAAGGTATTAAATGACCTGCTTGTTGACCGGCTGCTGCGTGAATACCGCACCGAAAAAGAAACCCTGCTCCGTGAGATGGTATTTTTTGACAAAATTGCCAGGCTTGAAGACCATCGCGCCAAACTGGAAGACGGGAATCCCTGCCCGCTCTGCGGTGCCAAAGAACACCCCTATGCTGCGGGGAATGTACCTGTGCCGGATGAAACGGAAAAAAGAATTGCGTTTCTCACAGACTTGATCAGGAAAGCCGAAGATCAGGAAGCAGTGATTAAAAAACGGGAAACTGCCGAGCGCACAGCCCGTAAAAATCTGGCAGACAGTGAAAAGCTGGAAACTGCCGAAGCCAATGAAAAAAAGGCGGCGGAAAAAAGCCTTTCTGATGTGAGAAACCGTTTGCACATTGCCCGCAAAGAGTTTGCAGAGTTGAAAAAAAAGCTGTCAGTGAAACTGCAGCCCTTAGGGATTGAACAAATTCCAGATGCAGATGTGGTTTTTTTGCCCAGATCCTTGCAGGATCGGCTTGAAAACTGGCAGGCCCGGGTTAAGAAAAAAAGGGAAATCGAAAAACAGCTCTCCGGGCTGGACAGTGAATTGATGCGGTTGGATGCGCTTATTGACATGCAGACCAGCACGTTGGCTGAAAAGCAGAAAGGATTGAAGTCAGTCAAAAAAGAATATGCTGAAGCCGGTATCCAGCGGCAGCAGTTATATGGAAATAAAAAGCCTGATGATGAAGAGAAACGGTTGAATAAAGCAATTGACGATGCAGAGCTGGCAGAAAAACAGGCAAGAAAACAATATGATGAAGTACAGCAGAAAATGCACGGGGTCATGTCCACTGTTGCCGCCCTCAAGGAACGGATTCAGCAAAGAAATCTGGAACTGAAAAAGCTGGATTCTGCCTTTGAAGACTCTCTTCAGTCTGTCGGATTCTTTGATGAAAAACAATTTCTTGCGGCCCGCCTTACAGCCGATCAGCAGGATGGACTGCAGGCAAAGGCAAAAGAGCTGAACGACCGGCAGATCAACCTTGGGGCCCGGCAAAAAGACCGCAAGATCCGGTTGGACGCTGAAATGGCCAGGAACCTGACAGATAAGACCATGGAGGAGCTTGCGCCGCTGTTCAAAGAACAGGAGCAAGCCCTGAAACAGCTTTGGGATGCCATTGCCGGTTTGAAACACAAACTTGCCGAGAACCATGCTGCCAAAGAGCGCATAAAAGAAAAGCAGGCAGCAATCGAAGTCCGGAAAAAAGAGTGTCAAAGGTGGGAACAACTGCACGGCCTTATCGGCTCTGCCGATGGCAAGAAATACCGGAACTTTGCCCAGGGGCTGACCTTTGAACTGATGGTGTCTCATGCCAACTGTCAGCTTGAGAAAATGACAGACCGGTATCTGCTGATCCGTGA
>JAABRW010000147.1 GCA_011390695.1 Desulfotignum sp. | reverse complement strand
TCGGTTTTTTGTATCCGGGCTGCCATGGCAGTGACACAGGCCGGCCGGATATCATCTTTCCATCGGGGATATCCTCCCTGCCATACATATCTGATCAGTTCATGGAAGACCGGCAGGGAAAATCCATAAGAACCGAACCGGAAATTTTCTGATTCATCAAATCCTGCGGTGACAATTTTTTTTCGGGCAAAAGCAGTGATCTGTGCTGTTATTTTTTCTCTGGTTTTGTGCCCCTCAGGGTTTTGTTTGAACCGGGCCGGATCATCCGGAAAGGGAAACTGCTTATAGACGCTGCCGATGAATCCGGTGAACCGTATGCCGTGAATGGCACCCATCAGATCTCCTGCATCCTTCGGATTTTGTATGTGAAAAATTTCACAGTTCAGGGGTGCGGGCGCGCTCTGTTCTGCCAGCTGCATCATCCAGGTACAAAAATCATCACAGAAGAAAAAATATTGTTCCAGCAGCAGCATGTCTGATTCAATATTGAAAAATCCAAAAGCCACAGGGCCATGGGAAATAGATGCAAAGGACAGGGGCATAACATGCTTCCTTTTACAAAATTTTTAAACAATCGGGTTTTTCAAGTGCGGATAACGGGGGCAGGCATAGCATATTTCACAGGTTTGTGCTATGAAAAAACCGCACCACAACCAAAAGGGAAAAACCAGAGGGGGAAAAATGGATCTCACCGTGTTCAAGGAGATGGATAAGAAACAATTGAGGGCGTATATTGAATTTATGCTCTGGAATTACCGGGTCATGGATGCATTCTGGTTTATCCGGATTACGGAGAAATTTGACCAGGCCACAGCAGAAAAACTCAATGAAGAGGTGTGGGACACGGTGGCCGGGTATGCAGCCAAAGATCTGATGGAAAAATTTCCCCTTGCAGAAGCCGGGAAAAACCCCGGGTTGGCAGGTTTTGTCCATGCGTTGAAACTGTTTCCCTGGTGTATTCTGGTGGGGTATGACATCCGGGAAAAGGCAGATGAGGTTATCATCACAGTGCCCTCCTGCCCTGCCCAGGAGGCCCGGCTGAAAAGGGGGCTGGGCGAATATGTGTGCAAGCACATGCACAAAAAAGAGTTTGAAAGCTTTGCCCGCCGGGTGGATGACCGAATCCGGGTCCATTGCGAATTTGCCCCGCCTGATCCCCATCCGGATGATCTGTTCTGCAAATGGCGGTTTACTCTGGATCATTGATGTCGGTTGCATGATGCCGGTTGCATCTGACACGGTGTGACACCAGGTCTGTGATAACAGGTTGCGCATATATGGGCTCGGCAGCCCATTATATCAGGGTATTGCCGGGAAGGAACATTGTTCAGCGCAGATCGGCCTTGCGTACCTTGCCAAGAGAGGTTCTGGGAAAATCTTCTCGAAAAGAGATCTGTGCCGGCCATTTGTATTTGGCCAGGCCCTGCCTGCAGAATGCCAGAACATCCGCTTTGGTCAGGCAGACACCGGGAACCGGGATGATGAAGGCATGTCCGCACTCTCCCCATATTTCATGGGGTTCTCCCTTGATAGCCACATCCTGGATATCCGGGTGGGTCTTGATAAATTTTTCCACCTCAGCCGGGTACACGTTTTCCCCCCCTGAAATATACATATCTCCGGCCCGACCGGCCAGAAAGAAAAATCCGTCTTCATCCATCCAGGCCAGATCTCCTGTGTGGAGAAAACCGTTTTTTATGGTTTCTTCGGTTTTCACCGGATCCTGCCAGTATTCCTTCATCATGATGGATCCTCTCACCACGATCTCCCCTATCTGTCCCGGGGGAGCAGGCCTGCCCCGGGAATCCAGGATGCCCACCTCTGCATGGAATACAGGCCGCCCTACAGTGCCGGGTTTTTTTAAGGGATCTTTTTCCGATGCCCATAACAGAATGGAGGTTTCTGTCTGGCCCATGATCTGGCGGAAGGCCAGTCCCGCATCTGCGCATGCCTGGATCAGATCCTGGGTGAGCCGCTCTCCGCCGCCGGCACACACCCGCAAAGAGGACAGATCCCCCCGCTTGGATGGCGGGATTTTGAGCAGTTCCCGGAATACGGTGGGCACGCCCAAAAATTTGGATACCTTGAAATGTTCTATATCCAGGAATACTTTTTCAGGGTCGAATTTTTTATGGAGCACCATGGTGGCGCCCTTGTAAAACGTGGGAGCAGCCTGGATGAATAAACCCCCGGAATGAAACAGGGGCAAAAATATCAGCATGATATCACTGGCATGAAGCTTGAAAAAAATATCTGCGTTCAGGCAGTTGAAAAAAGTTTTTCTATGGGAAAGTACCGCCCCTTTGGGCTGGCCCGTGGTACCGGACGTATACATGATTACCTGGGGTTCTTCCGGGTCTGCCGGCCCGAGGCTGCGGGTCAGAAACGGGCGTTTTCCGTCAAACCGGGCAACCGCAGTGTCCAGCTCAAAAATCCGGCTGCTGTCAGCGGTCCGGCCCTGTACCGCCACCATAAGGGGCGGCAGATACGCTGCCAGCATCAGGGAATTGACTGTATCAGTGAAGGCACTTCCGTGAACAAATAGCCGGGGCCGGCAGTTTTTGATAAAAAAATCCAGTTCCCGGGCCGTGATCCTGAAGTTGATGGGTACAAATATCGCTCCCAGCCTGGAACAGGCCAGAAACAGATCCAGAAATTCCGGGCAGTTGTAGAGCATCACCGCCACGCGGTCCCCTTTTTCAATGCCCAGTGACTGCAGCCAGCAGGCGGTTCTGTCGGATCGGCGGCTTAGGTCTTTATAGGTGATGACATCATCCTGGAAAAGAATGGCCGGCTTTTCCGGAGTCAGCTCAGCCCAGCGCTGGACCCACCATGCTATATTCATGGATTTAATCATGGGGTATCTTTCATTTTTTTTTGGCTGTACAAAAACAGGGGGTCTTTGCACCAACTTCTTTTTTTTACAGTGGTTTTTCCATATTCCGGGCCTTCAACTACACCAGTAGTAGGTATTTTCCCCTAGTGAATATAGGGGTTTTCCCGAATTGACAGCGGTTTATGCTTGTCGTAGATATGGCATTACGCCTGTGTGAGGAGATCCATCCCATGTCAAACCCCAATACTCCCACCAGGCTGAGGCCTTAGGAAACGCGTCTGGCGGGCATTCATATCCCTCCAAACAAATCCTTCCAAAAAGCGCCCAGACGCACCCCGGCTTCCAGGTCCCCTTCCTGGAAGCCGGATCTTTTTTGAGTGAAGCACGGTATTTTTCCTTATTGCCTATTGCATACCCGGCATGATGATCCGGGAATCTGAAGGCTTTTTCTGATCTGCCTGCATTTTTTTGAACTGCTCCACCACCTTTTTGGTTTCTGTTTCCATGGCCTGGGGGAAGGCATCCATGGCCTGTTCCAGGGTGTCTGCTTCCAGCTTTGCCTGGATGGGTACAGGGCCATGGGGCGTGCCCAGCTGGGTGGAGCCCACAAAAAAGGTTTCCCGGGTGGGGTCATCCGATCCGTCCGGGTGCACTGGTGTCAGTTTCTGGATACTGGCAATTTTCAGGTCTGTGATGGTTTCTTCACGGTAAAGATTTTTTTTATCCACTTGAAAGTCGATATTGATAGGGCTGCCGCCGTTGCCGCTCATGGGTGGTCTCCTTTAAGTAAAAAAGTTAAAAAACATCCCGGCTGCACTCTTTCCGGGAATTAAGGGTTATGCACACTTGGATATGGCCATCGGCCGGGACCGGACCCAGGTGCGTTTCAAGAGCCGGAAAATTTCTCCGGGCATGCCTTCGGGCAGATCCACCAGGGAAAACCGGGGCTGAATATTAATGTCCTTGATGTGTTTGCTTTCCAGACCGGCTTCATTGGCGATGGCACCGACAATATCTTTTGGCTTTATTCCGTGGCTCTCCCCTACCTCGATACGGTATCTTTCCATGCCCGGCCGTAAAGGTGCAGGAAATACCGGTTCAGAAGAAGCACGTGGTTTTCGGGCAGAGACGGGATTTTGAGGGTGCGCCACTGGTCTGAAAGAGGCATCAGAAGCTTTCACAGAAGCAATTTTTTTTGTTTTTGCTTTGGCAGAAGGCACTTTTTCGTCTTTTTTTGCAGCCAGCAGCAAAGGGGTGTCCCCATGGGCCATTCTGGCCAGAGCAGCAGCTACCTTTGCCATGGGCAATTCATTGGCTTCTGCATAGGAAGCAACCAGGGATTCAAATGTTTCCAGATCCCGGGTTTCCAGGGTTTTGCTGATGCTGTCGTGGAAGTCGGCAATACGCTTTTTGTTCACTGCCTTTGGAGAAGGCAGGTGCATTTCCGTGATGGGCTGTCTGGTGGCTTTTTCAATTTTTCGTACCATCCAGCGTTCGTTTCTACCGGTGAACAAAATAGCCTCTCCGGTGCGGCCGGCCCTGCCGGTGCGGCCGATACGGTGGATATAGGGATCCACCTGTGCGGGCATATCATAGTTGATGACATGGGAGATGCGGTCCACATCAAGTCCCCTGGCTGCCACATCCGTGGCCACCAGAATGTCGATACGCCCGTTTTTCAGGCGGTTCACAGTCTGTTCCCGGGCGGACTGGGCCATGTCACCGTTCAGGGCTTCTGCCTTGAATCCATTGCTTTCCAGGTTTTTGGCCACATCAAGGGTGGATGATTTTGTTTTTACAAATACGATGACCCCGTCAAAGGATGCTGCTGAAAGGATGCGCACCAGTGCATGCGCTTTTGTGGCCCCTTTGGCCATCCAGAACTGCTGGCGGATGGCATCGGTTTCAAAGGCCTCCGGCCGGACCTGGATGTTTTCCGGCATTGTGAGATGTTTTCCGGCAATTTTTTTGACCGGGCCTGGCAGGGTGGCGGAAAAAAGCGCGGTCTGGACGTTTTCAGGCGTGCGCTCCAAAATCCATTCCACATCTTCAATAAATCCCATGCGCAGCATTTCATCTGCTTCGTCCAGCACCCGGCAGAAAAGATCTGCAAAGTTTATGGTGTTGCGCTTCATGTGATCCATGAGGCGGCCCGGGGTTCCCACCACCACGTGGACCCCTTTTTTTAACCGGCCAAGCTGAATGCCGTAACTCTGGCCGCCGTATACAGCCAGGACGGAAAGGCCTTTTAAATTTTGACCATAGGTTGTAAATGCTTCTGCCACCTGGATGGCCAGTTCTCTTGTGGGGGTAAGCACCAGCACCTGGGGCCGGCGGATATCAAGGCGGATGCGGGACAAAAGGGGAAGGGCAAACGCTGCGGTTTTGCCTGTCCCGGTCCGGGCTTGACCCAGAACATCTTTTTTGGCCAGAAGGTGGGGGATGGTAAGCATCTGGATAGGGGTGGGGGTGGTATAGCCGACATTTTCAAGACATGAAAACACAGCCGGGTCCAGGTTCATTTTGTCAAACCCGGTCACGGGTACATTCTGCTGGGGCATGAAGGGAAATTCCTTAGGTAAACGGGCTGGATTATCCAGCCTTGGAAAATAAAAATTTTTATATTACTTGTTTTTTTTTGATATGGCAAGATATTTTTTGTTCTGTTGCAATCTTTCCAATACGACTTATGTTGTTAGTTAAACAAGACATTGTGCCGTTTTTTTTGTCTGAAATGTGGTTTTTAAACAGCTACTGTCTTAAATAAAAAACATATTGCCGGGAGGTGTCTCATGCAGCAGAAATCGAAAAGCACATACCTTGTGGATCTGGATATACTGAATACCCATAATGGAAAAGGTTGTGAGGTATGCAATCAGAAGTTCAGTCTTGGGGATACCGTGGTCAGGGCGTGCGGTTCCTGGCCGGATGAATGTATTAAACTGATCCATGAGCAGGAAGCAGTATTTGATGACAATACCCGGACCTGGTATGAAAGAAGCTATTACCGGAGTCTTGCAGAATCATGATTATAATTCATATACCAAGAAGGAGGACCTATGACAACCTACACCTGTAAATCATGCGGAAAGATATCTTCAGAAGAAGGGCATCTGTGTGACCCCACCAACGCCGGTAAGTTTTACACCTGCGGCAGCTGCGGTGAGCAGGCCCGGAAGAAAAAACACCTGTGCAAACCCCAGGCCGCAAAATTTGAATATTTCTGCGGCGGGTGCGGCAGGGGTGCTGTGAGCGGGGACCAGTTGTGCGATCCCCATAAAATGAAATAAAACCTGCCGGGTGCATCTGCACTTTGCCCAGGAACAAAGGGCCTTCAGCGATGGCGCTGAAGGCCCTTTGTCATGCCATGGCAGGCTGCAAACAGGCAGAATGAAAATTATACCAGGCCTGCTGTCTCATCCATGCCCAGGTGGATGTTCATGCATTGGACCGCAGCACCTGAAGCGCCTTTTCCCAGATTGTCTAGGCGGGTGATGACCGCCATCTGGTCAGTATTGCCGAACACGAATATATCTGCTTTATTGGTATTGTTGCAGGCCTGGACATCAAAAAATCCATTGTCCAGATTCTTTTCTCCGTCAAAAGGAAAAACAGTGATGAATTTTTCATCTTTATAATACGCTGCGAGAAGCTGCTGCATATCAGCAGGCCCGATTTTTTTTGCCAGAAGACGGGTATGGATAAAAACAGTTACAGCCAGACCTTTGTAAAAATTGCCCACCACGGGCGTGAATACGGGTGCACTGGCAAGTCCGATTCGTACCGTCATTTCCGGAAGATGTTTGTGGGCCAGGCCCAGGGCATAATGCCGCGGGCTGTCTAAAGCCGGGGTATGCTGTTCTTCATAGGCTGCAATGAGTTTTTTCCCTCCCCCGCTGTATCCTGTGATGGAATAACAGCACACCGGGTAATCCGGCGGCAGGATACCGGCTTTGACCAAAGGATGGACACCCAGCACAAAAGCGGTGGCATGGCACCCGGGGTTGGTGATTTTTTTTGCTTTTCTGAGAACATTTCTTTGCTCCGGGACAAGTTCGGGCAGGCCATAGGCCCAGTCCGGATGGGTGCGGAAAGCTGTGCTTGCATCTATGATGCAGGTGTGCGGGTTTTCAACCAGGGAGGCGGATTCTTTTGATGCAGCATCCGGAAGACACAAAAAGGTGACATCAGACTGATTGATCAATTTTTTTCTTGCATGCACATCCTTGCGCAGTGCAGGATCAATTTCAAGCAGTGCAATATCATTTCGTGAACACAGATAATCGATGATCTGCAATCCGGTGGTGCCTTCCCGGCCGTCTACAAATACCTTGTATGCCATGGTGATTCCTTTTGTCCGGTTATGTTCCGCTGGTGTATGAACACCTACTTTTTTGACATTCATCTTATACGTATTTTGAAATAAAAAATAAAGCCCAAGTTCAGTGGCGGTGCTGATAATTATATGGTTTTGACCGGGCATACCTTGTGTGATAGAATCTGTTAGAATTGGCAGGATATAATAATGCGTTTCCTCACTCACCAAATATTTTAAAGGATTTTTACATGGATTTACCCCGAAAAAGAACCCGCCTGTTTCCTTCTGCTGCTGAAGATGCACAATCATCAAAACTGAATGTAGACACCCCCCAGACAACATCAGCGTCATATGCTCTTTCTTTTTTGGATACGGAGTTTATGATGCGCGATGAGCTGCGGCCGGTAAGACTGCAGCTGGAATTGCTCAAACCCGAAATTATCCAGACGGAACTGAATATCGCATCCACGGTGGTGATTTTCGGCAGTGCCCGCATTAAAGATTCAGATACGGCAAAGGCCCGGCTTGAATACCTGAAGACGGAGGCTGAAAAGAACCCGGACAGGCCTGATATGGACAGGCAGGCTAAAATTGCCCAAAGGGATCTGGATAACAGCAGATATTATGATGAAGCCCGAAAGCTTGCCCGAATGATTGCCTCTGCAGGCCAGGATGCTGATGGCGTAAGATGCGTGGTCTCAACAGGCGGGGGACCGGGAATCATGGAAGCCGCCAACCGCGGGGCCCATGATGTCAATGCCAAAAGCATCGGCTTGAATATAGTGCTGCCCCATGAACAGGCACCAAATCCCTATATTACGCCGGAACTCAGTTTTCAGTTTCATTATTTTGCCATCAGAAAGATGCATTTTCTGATACGGGCAAAAGCGTTGATTGCCTTCCCGGGCGGTTTCGGCACCATGGACGAACTTTTTGAGACATTGACCCTGGTGCAGACAAAAAAAATTGCGCCCATGCCCATTTTATTGTTCGGCAAAAGTTTCTGGCAGAAAGTGATAAATTTTGATGCACTGGTTGATGCTGGCGTGGTTTCTCCGGAAGATCTGGATCTGTTCCATTTTGTGGAAACCGCCCAGCAGGGGTGGGACCTGTTAAATCAGTCTGATTTTTGGTTTTAACGGAACAGGGCCCTGACATTACTCACATGTTACCCCACCTGGAAAAACAAGCCATGGCATTGACCGGCCTAAATGACATGGGTGATTGAAATGGTTCCAGGGGTAAGGTATAGTTTAAACAGCCATTCAATTCAGGAGGTGAATTCATGAAAAAACCGGTTATTTATATTTTATCAGGACTGGGAATACTGGTCCTGATGGTGGTTGTTGCAGCGGTTATCGTCTTGAACCTGGATCCCAACCGGTACAAGGATTATATTGCCGGCAAGGTCAGCCAGCAGATGGGCCGGAGCTTTGAAATCCAGGGAGATCTGAAAATGGCATATTACCCCTGGCTGCATGTGGAAGCATCCGGGATTTTTCTGGAAAATGCCCCCGGTTTCGGGGATCAGCCCTTGCTGGCAGCCGATCATGTCAAAATCCGGGTCAAGACCCTGCCGCTGCTCAAAAAACAACTGGAGATGGATACCATTGTTCTCAAGGGTGCCCGTATCAATCTGGTTAAAAACAAGGATGGGGCAGCCAATTGGGAGGACCTGGGAGGAAAACCAGAAGCCGGGATGCCGGATAAACCCCCTGCCCCTTCGTCTGATAAAGGGTTTGACCCGGCAAATCTGGCGGTCCTGTTAAAAGGGGGCGTAAATATCCAGGATGCAGACTTCAGCTTTGATGACCAGGCCCTTGGGGAAAAATATACCGTATCTGATCTGAATCTCACCACCGGCACTGTGGCGCCCGGAGACCCTGTGGATCTGGCCCTCACCTTTACTGCCGCAGCCACATCCCCGGACATTTCAGCAGATGCTTCTCTGAAAGGAAAAATATTTTATGATTTTGGTACCGGCCAGTATGAGATAAAGCCGTTTACAGCCGATGCAAAGCTCTCCGGTCCGGCCCTGGGAAAAACCCCTGCCGAACTGACCCTGGCGTGTGACATGCAAATGGATCTTGCAAAAGACACCCTGTCAGTGAAAAACCTGCAGGCAGACGGTCTGGGTACCGGTGTGAACGGGAACATTCTTCTTGGCGGCATAGGATCCGGTGTTTCACGGATTGACATGGATATGGCTGTTGCAGGAAAAGACCTTTCCCGGGTGTTCAAAGTGTTTGAAGATGGTCCCTTGTCAACACAGCTGGCTGCACTGCCGGACCGGTCCTTTGACCTGCAGGCGGAGATTGCAACAGATATGGATAAAGGTATGATGTCGGTGCCGCAGCTGGCAGTACATATGCTGGGAGCAGACATAACCGCCGCATTGCAGGCTGAAAATATCCAGTCTGAAACACCGTCTTTAAAAGGTGATGTGAAAGCCAAAGGACCGGATCTGCCACTGCTGCTGGAACTGGCCGGCAAAGTCCAGGGCAATGCGTTCCTGGCAGATATGGGCAGAAAACTGACAGGGGCCGGAACCGGCCGGAAAAAATTTCATGCAGATGTGACCCTGGATGTGGATATGAAAGAGGGCAGGGTGCTTCTGCAGAATCTGGATATGGCCGGACTGGGGATCACTGTGAAGGCAGATGTCACTGCCCGGCATCTGGGCTCTGAAGAGGCTGTTCTGGACGGCAGTCTTGATCTGGACGGCAAAAAGCTTGCCCTGCTGCTTGCAGCACTGGACCAGCCCGATCTGGCGGCTGTGCTGGATACGGTGGGGGTGAAGGCCGGGTTCAAGGGCAATTATCAGGACCTGGCCGTGGATCCGGTGCAGGCAAAATTCGGCCTGGCCGGCAAACAGATTCCCAATCCCCCGGTTTTCATAACCCTGGAGGCGCCGGCACAGCTGCAGCTGGAAAAACAGACCCTGCATCTGGAAACTTTTTCCGTCAAGGGCCTGGGCCTGGATCTTTCCGGCAGCCTGTCTGCCAGACAGATCCGCACATCCCCTGAATACGAAGGCAACATTTCCCTGGCCCGGTTCAACCTGCGGGACCTGATGAAAAAACTGAACCAGCCCCTGCCGGAAACATCGGATGCCGGGGTATTTGAGAAAGTGGGCCTGGAAACCCGATTTTCCGGTTCTGCAAACGCTATAACGCTGACCAGCCTGTCTGCGGTCCTGGATGACACACAAATGAACGGGGACCTGAAGATACAGGGGTTCTCAGATCCGGATATCACATGCAACCTGGCAGTGGACCAGTTCAATGCAGACCGGTACATGCCTCCGCCTGCCAAAGATGCTTCCGGCAAAAAACAGACATCACCGCCAAAGACACCGGAAACTGCGGCAGCAGGGGCTGCAGCCCTGATTCCGGTGGAAACCCTCCGGGCCCTAAAACTGAAAGCGTCCCTGGCCATCGAGGACCTGGTCGTTTCAGGGGCTGTCCTGTCCCGGGTGCGGGTGAATGCGACTGCAAAAGACGGTATCCTCACCAAAGCCCCTTTGTCAGCCAATATGTATAAAGGCACCTATGACGGAAAAGTGGTGCTGGATGCCAGCGGCGATATTCCCGAACTTACCATTGATACAACCTTGAAAGGGGTGGAAGTGGAGCCGCTGCTTATGGACATGACCCAGAACGCCCTGATCCGGGGAACCGGGGATGTGACAGCCGCCCTGACAACCCGGGGTGCGGCAGTGGATGCCATGAAGCAGAACCTGAACGGCAACCTGTCTTTTTCCTTTAAAAACGGGGCAATCAAGGGATTTAACGCGGGAAAATTTCTGCGGAGCCTGAAATCACTGCGGGAAAAACAGACATTGAAAGTGGCAGAAGAGGAAGAAACTGATTTTACCGCACTCACCGGTAATCCTGTGGTGAAAAACGGGGTGGTTTTTCTTGATGATCTTTCGGGAAAATCTCCGGCCCTGCGGCTGTCCGGTACGGGAATCCTGGCAGATATCGTTCAAGAGACCATTGATTACAAAGCAGTTATCACTGTTGTGGAAACCTCAAAAGGGCAGACCGGCAAAGAACTCACAGAACTTGCAGGGATCCCGGTTCCCGTATTTATCAAAGGTCCGCTGACTGATCCGTCCATCACCCCGGACATAAAAGGGGTGATCACCAAAATTTTCACTGACACCGATTCCGAGGCTGTACAACAATTGAAAAAAGGCGTGGAAAAAGAATTGGGCCGGTTTTTAAAAAAATTATCCGAGTAAAAGGAAAAAAATAAAGACAGGAGGTTTATGAAATACGGGGCTGCCGGTTTTCCAATCAAACCGGTGTGTGATGAGATCAAAAAAGCGGGGGATCTGGGGTTTGATTTTTTTGAACTGTCCATGGACCCGCCGGAAGGCCATTGGATGAAGGTCCGTGACATGGAAAACCGGATTATTTCGGCCCTGGAAACCGCCGGCCTGGGGGTGGTGTGCCACCTGCCCTCTTTTGTATATACCCCGGATCTGTCTCCGGTTATCCGCAGGGCCTCTTTGGATGAAATGCTGCATTCCCTGGATGCAGCCGCAGGCATCGGTGCCCACAAAGCGGTGCTGCATCCGGGATATATTACCGGCATGGGGATTTTTGTCATGGAAACCGCAGCTGCTTATGCCCGTGAAAGCCTGGTGACCATTGTTGAGAAGGCGGACAGCCTGAATATTGTGCTGTGTTTTGAAAATATGTTTCCCGGGTACCATGTTTTTTATGATCCGGATCAGTTTGATCCCCTTTTTCAGGAATTTGCCCATATGAAAATGACCCTGGATACCGGTCACGCCAATATCGGTGATCCGGACCAGACCAGACTTGCTGCGTTTGTTCACAGATTTGCCCACCGCATCGGCCATGTCCATGTCAGTGACAATTTCGGGAAAGCAGATGAGCACCTTGCTGTGGGAAAGGGAAATATTGATTTTAAAGCATTTGCTGCAACCCTTAAACAGGCAGGTTATGATGGCACCATAACCCTGGAGGTATTTTCCCCCGATACGGATGACCTTGTGCAGAGCCGGGAAAAATTGGCGTTCTATTTTTCTGATGCCTGATGCAAAGAATCAGGCATTCAGTGCAGGCTAACGGTTTTTTTTAAAAGCAGCACAAGGGGTAGGCTTAAAAGGGTGATCGCGCCCAGGCTGATAAATCCGGGGACAATAAAATGCCAGGTCAATTAAGATCAATTATTGGTATGGATATCCGTAATAAGGTTTGGCGCTATTTAGGAAATATCCGGCAGTACGGCTCTGTCTTTTGGAAATTAATAATGGAGAACGACCTATGAAGATAATTGTTATCGGTGGCGGGTGGGCTGGATGTGCTGCCGCGGTGAGCGCGAAAAAACAGGGGGCAGACGTGGTGTTGCTGGAGCGCACAGACATGCTTTTGGGCACCGGTCTTGTGGGCGGTATCATGCGCAATAACGGCCGCCTCACTGCTACGGAAGAGTTAAAAGCCATGGGGGGCGGTGATATATTTGCCGTGATTGAATCCAATTTTATTCATAAGGACATCGCCTTTCCAGGGCACAACCATGCATCATTGTACGATGTCTCCACCATGGAACCGAAAATCAGGCGGTTTCTGCAGGATTTGGGTATCAGCATGGAAATGGGCTGCCGGGTAACGGATGTGGATATGGAAAAAACACAGATTTCCGC